>NZ_NCVN01000014.1:0-37990 GCF_002096925.1 Streptococcus mitis
TCTTTGAGAGGCAAGTGACGAGTCAAGAGCAATAAGGCTTGAACAAAGTGAAAGCCAGCGTCTTTAGGCGCTGGCTGGTAATTTGGGCTTATAGCCCTGGGACAAACCACCCGTTTGACGGGTGGTCATGATTTTGAAGTTCTTTATAAAAACTAAAAAAATGAACTTAACGTTCAAAAATTAGACATAACAAATTAAAAAATATACCGACTTTTATCTCCCTGAATGATATAATGATTGTATATTGTGGGTTTATTGTAATGTTGTGTTTGATTTTCAAAAAGAACAATTATCTAGAAGAAGAGAATATATAACATAGTTTTGAAATGATTCTTGAATTTGAACATTGGGTATAATTGAGTACGATTTTAAAAATTTTTGAATATAGACTTAGATACTTTATCTTGGTTGATAGAGTATTTACTTTAAAATACAAGGGTAACAGGTAAAAAATTAAATAAACAAAAAATGATGTTTATTCGTGATGTTAGGTTTGATAAATCCAATCGTTTTAGTATTTTTATTTTTGGAGAATTACTCAAGAGGCTGAAGAGGACGGTTTGCTAAATCGTTAGGTCGGATAACTGGCGCGAGGGTTCGAATCCCTCATTCTCCGTTAGAATAATCTTGAGATTTTCTAAAGAAACACTCTTAGGGACTTTTTCCAAGAGTAAATTTTATAAAGAGGTGTATTATGAAAAAAGTTAAGTTGCTTGGTATTTTAGCGCTCTCAGCAGTTGTCTTAGGTGCTTGTTCTTCACTTCCGAGTCAGTCAGGGTCGAATTCTGACAAAACCGAACAAACTGATAAGAAAGAAGAATCAGTCAAAGAAAAAGTTACAAAAGATGCTGAAACTTTATTAGATGCAGTTTTGACTACTGATATTGCTAAGTTTAAAAAGATTTACGGCGAAACCTATGAAAAATGGACTGAGGCAGTATTTGCGGTTCAAACTAGTGAAAAGGTAAAAGATGATGGTCTTACACCAGCCTCTACCTATTCTGTTCAATGGCATGCTGATTTCCCTATTGAAACACCAGAAGAAACAATTACTGGTTTCTTAAAAGTAAGACGAAAAATGTTCCAGGAGATTGGTTCTTACTCTATTAAGGATGTTAAGTTAGACGAATCAGGGAGTTCAGCTACTGTAACTTTTACATCTAAAAAGTTGCATTCTAAGGGCTTGGCTTCTTCAACAAGAGACGTTTTAACAACTCTAATTGGAGGGATTGACAACTTAGGTAAGTACAATACTGCGGGATCAAATGTTGATATTAAACGATACCAAACATTAATTTCGTACTGGATTTTTGAGCATCTGTTTAGGCATGATTTTACTATCTATAACGATGTTGACCCTAACTTAGCGTATACACCATTTACTACTGGAGATTTTGATACTGAAATTAAATTAACCAAAGATAAGGATGGCAACTGGCTTATCTCTCAAGAGGATTATCGTACTCTAGCGACTGAGTTAATTGATAATACAGAAGGTTATGATACTGTTGTCCGAAGTAATGTTTCAAAATCTAACGACAAAGGCAAATCTAGTGATAAATCGACAGACAACTCCTCAGATAAAAAAGATAAAAGTAGTATCTGATAATTAGTTTAAAAAGTAAAGCAAGTAGTTTATAATAGCTACTTGCTTTATTTCGTTTTATTAGCAAAAAAGATACAACATTTGTCGCATCCCCCAAAATAATTGTTCTTTTCCACGGAAGACATGGGATTCGAACCCACGCACGCTGTTACACGCCTACCGCGTTTCCAACACGGCCTCTTAAGCCTCTTGAGTAATCTTCCAATACTTACTCAAATAGTCTACCATAAAGGCCCTTATCTTGCAATAAAAATTCTAGAAATAAGAAAAATGATAGATTTTGAAAGAAAATGATAAAAAACGCTTGACTTTTAAATAAAGTGTGATAGAATGAATAGTGTAAACGATAACAGGAGGTGATTCGGTGTTAAAAACAGAGCGGAAACAACTGATTTTAGAGGAGTTAAATCAACATCATGTAGTTTCTCTAGAAAAATTAGTTAGTTTGCTAGAGACCTCAGAATCAACGGTTCGAAGAGACTTGGATGAGTTGGAAGCGGAAAACAAGCTTCGTCGCGTGCATGGTGGAGCAGAATTGCCCCATTCCTTGCAGGAAGAAGAAACCATTCAAGAAAAATCTGTCAAAAACCTTCAAGAAAAGAAGTTGTTAGCTCAGAAAGCAGCCTCTCTCATTAAAGAAAAAGATGTCATCTTTATCGATGCAGGAACAACGACTGCTTTTTTGATTCATGAATTGGTCAATAAGAATGTTACAGTCGTGACCAACTCCATTCACCATGCTGCACAGTTGGTTGAAAAGCAGATTCCAACTGTCATGGTTGGAGGAAGTGTCAAGATGGCGACAGATGCTAGCATCGGGGGAGTTGCTCTTAACCAGATTAACCAATTGCACTTTGACCGTGCCTTTATCGGGATGAATGGTGTGGACGATGGTTATTATACGACTCCTGATATGGAAGAGGGAGTTGTGAAGCGTGCTATTTTGGAGAATGCTAAACAGACCTACGTCTTAGTGGATTCATCAAAAATTGGACAAACTTGCTTTGCCAAGGTAGCACCACTCAAACGAGCTATTGTTATCACAAGTCAAGGGCATGAGCTCTTGCAGGCTATTAAGGAGAAAACGGAGGTAATAGAAGTATGATTTATACAGTCACACTCAATCCGTCTATTGACTATATTGTGCGTTTGGACCAAGTCCAAGTTGGCAGTGTCAATCGTATGGACAGTGATGATAAGTTTGCTGGTGGGAAAGGAATCAATGTCAGTCGTGTCTTGAAACGCTTAGATATTCCAAATACAGCGACAGGATTTATCGGAGGCTTTACTGGTAAATTTATCACAGATACTTTGGCTGATGAAGAAATTGAGACACGTTTTGTCCAAGTGGCAGAAGATACTCGTATCAATGTTAAAATCAAAGCAGACCAAGAAACAGAAATCAATGGAACGGGTCCAAATGTCGAACCAGCTCAGCTAGAAGAATTGAAAGCTATTTTATCTAGTCTGACAGCAGATGATACGGTTGTGTTTGCGGGCTCGAGTGCTAAAAACCTAGGAAATGTTATCTACAAGGATTTGATTGCCTTGACACGTCAGACGGGTGCGCAAGTGGTTTGTGACTTTGAAGGACAGACCTTGATTGATAGTTTGGACTATCAGCCACTTTTGGTCAAACCAAACAATCATGAACTTGGAGCAATTTTTGGGGTTAAACTCGAAAGTTTAGATGAAATCGAGAACTATGCTCGTCAGTTACTGTCCAAAGGAGCTCAAAACGTCATTATCTCCATGGCTGGGGACGGTGCCCTTCTTGTCACATCTGAGGGAGCTTACTTTGCTAAACCAATCAAGGGAACAGTCAAAAATTCAGTTGGAGCTGGTGATTCTATGGTTGCCGGATTCACAGGTGAATTTGTCAAATCTAAAGATGCAGTAGAAGCCTTCAAATGGGGAGTTGCTTGCGGAACGGCAACCACCTTCTCAGATGACTTGGCAACAGCAGAATTTATTAAAGAAACATATGAAAAAGTTGAGGTAGAAAAAAGATGAAAATTCAAGACCTATTGAGAAAAGATGTCATGTTGCTGGATTTACAGGCGACTGAAAAAACAGCTGTCATTGAAGAAATGATTAAAAGCTTGACAGACCACGGTTATGTGACAGATTTTGAAACCTTTAAAGAAGGAATTTTGGCGCGTGAAGCTTTGACTTCTACTGGTTTGGGTGACGGAATCGCAATGCCTCACAGCAAAAATGCCGCTGTCAAAGAAGCGACAGTTCTCTTTGCTAAGTCAAATAAGGGTGTTGATTATGAGAGCTTGGATGGACAAGCAACTGACCTCTTCTTCATGATTGCGGCTCCAGAAGGTGCCAATGATACTCACTTGGCAGCCTTGGCAGAATTGTCTCAATACTTGATGAAAGACGGTTTTGCTGACAAACTTCGTCAAGTAACATCAGCTGACCAAGTTATCGAACTTTTTGACAAAGCTTCCGAAAAAACTGAAGAGCCTGTTCAAGCACCTACTAATGACTCTGATGAGTTTATCGTTGCTGTTACAGCTTGTACAACAGGTATTGCTCACACTTACATGGCTCAAGAAGCCCTTCAAAAAGTGGCTGCTGAAATGGGTGTTGGAATCAAGGTTGAAACCAACGGTGCTAGCGGTGTTGGAAACCAACTAACTGCTGAGGACATCCGCAAGGCTAAAGCTGTTATCATCGCTGCAGACAAGGCGGTTGAGATGGATCGTTTCGATGGCAAACCATTGATCAATCGTCCAGTTGCTGACGGTATCCGTAAAACAGAAGAATTGATTAACTTGGCTCTTTCAGGAGATGCTGAAGTCTACCGTGCTGCTAATGGAGCAAAAGCTTCGACAGCAAGCAACGAAAAACAAAGCCTTGGTGGTGCCTTCTACAAACACTTGATGAGTGGTGTATCTCAAATGTTGCCATTCGTTATAGGTGGTGGTATCATGATTGCCCTTGCCTTCTTGATTGACGGTGCTTTGGGTGTTCCAAATGAAAATCTTGGTAATCTTGGTTCCTACCATGAGCTAGCTTCTATGTTTATGAAAATTGGTGGAGCTGCCTTTGGTTTGATGCTCCCAGTCTTTGCAGGTTATGTTGCCTACTCTATCGCTGAAAAACCAGGTTTGGTAGCGGGTTTTGTGGCTGGTGCTATTGCTAAAGAAGGTTTTGCCTTTGGTAAAATCCCCTATGCAGCAGGTGGTGAAGCAACTTCAACTCTTGCAGGTGTATCATCTGGTTTCCTAGGTGCCCTTGTTGGTGGATTTATCGCAGGTGCTTTAGTTCTTGCTATCAAGAAATACGTTAAAGTTCCTCGTTCACTTGAAGGTGCAAAATCAATCCTTCTATTGCCACTTCTTGGAACAATCTTTACTGGATTTGTCATGCTAGCTGTTAACATCCCGATGGCAGCAATCAACACTGCTATGAATGACTTCCTAGGCGGTCTTGGAGGAGGTTCAGCTGTCCTTCTTGGTATCGTCCTTGGTGGAATGATGGCTGTTGACATGGGTGGACCAGTTAACAAAGCGGCTTATGTCTTTGGTACAGGTACGCTTGCAGCGTCTGTTTCTTCAGGTGGTTCTGTAGCCATGGCAGCAGTTATGGCTGGAGGAATGGTGCCACCACTTGCAATCTTTGTCGCAACTCTTCTTTTCAAAGATAAATTTACTAAGGAAGAACGCAACTCAGGTTTGACAAACATCATCATGGGCTTGTCATTTATCACTGAGGGAGCGATTCCATTTGGTGCCGCTGACCCAGCTCGTGCGATCCCAAGCTTTATCCTTGGTTCAGCAGTAGCAGGAGGCCTCGTTGGTCTTACTGGTATCAAACTCATGGCGCCACACGGAGGAATCTTCGTGATTGCCCTTACTTCAAATGCTCTTCTTTACCTCGTTTCTGTATTGGTAGGAGCAATCGTAAGTGGTGTGGTCTATGGTTACCTACGCAAACCAAAAGCATAAAACTTAGATAGAAAATGAAAAGATTGGACCGTTTGGTGCAGTCTTTTTCTCTTTCCGAAATGCCTGTGAAATATGGTATAATAGAAGAATGGCAAACAAGAATACAAGTAAAACAAGACGGAGACCGTCTAAAGCAGAACTCGAAAGAAAAGAAGCGATTCAACGAATGTTGATTTCGTTGGGAATCGCGCTTTTATTGATTTTCGCAGCCTTCAAATTAGGGGCTGCAGGTATAACCCTTTACAATCTAATTCGCTTGCTGGTGGGTAGCCTAGCTTATCTGGCAATATTTGGTATCCTACTCTATCTCTTCTTTTTCAAGTGGATACGAAAACAGGAAGGGCTCTTATCAGGATTTTTCACCATATTTGCTGGCCTGCTCTTGATTTTGGAGGCCTACTTAGTTTGGAAATATAGTTTGGACAAGTCGGTATTAAAAGGGACCATGGCTCAGGTTGTGACTGATTTGACAGGTTTTCGAACGACCAGTTTTGCTGGTGGAGGCTTGATTGGTGTTGCCCTCTATGTGCCAACAGCCTTTCTCTTCTCAAATATCGGTACTTACTTTATTGGTTCTATCTTGATTTTAGCTGGAGCCCTGCTAATCAGTCCTTGGTCTGTTTACGATATTGCGGAATTTTTCAGTAGAGGCTTTGCCAAATGGCGGGAAGGTCATGAGCGTCGAAAAGAGGAACGCTTTGTCAAACAAGAAGAAAAAGCTCGTCAAAAGGCTGAGGAAGAGGCTAGATTAGAACAAGAAGAGACCGAAAAAGCCTTACTCGATATGCCTCCTGTTGATATGGAAACGGGTGAAATTCTGACAGAAGATGTTGTGCTTGACGTTCCACCTGTTCCAGAAGAAGAATGGGTAGAACCAGAAATCATCCTGCCTCAAGCTGAACTTGAATTTGCTGAACAGGAAGATGGCTCTGATGATGAAGATGTACAGGTCGATTTTTCAGCCAAGGAGGCTCTCGAATACAAACTTCCAAGCTTACAACTCTTTGCCCCTGATAAACCCAAAGACCAGTCTAAAGAGAAGAAAATCGTTCGGGAAAACATCAAAATCCTAGAAGAAACCTTTGCTAGCTTTGGTATCAAGGTGACGGTTGAACGGGCTGAAATTGGCCCATCCGTGACCAAGTATGAAGTCAAGCCAGCAGTAGGTGTAAGGGTCAACCGCATTTCAAATCTAGCAGATGACCTCGCTCTAGCCTTGGCAGCCAAGGATGTCCGGATTGAAGCACCTATCCCAGGGAAATCCTTAGTCGGAATCGAAGTACCTAACTCTGAGATTGCGACAGTTTCTTTCCGCGAACTATGGGAACAATCTCAAACGAAAGCAGAAAATCTCTTGGAAATTCCTTTAGGGAAGGCTGTTAATGGAACCGCAAGAGCATTTAACCTCTCCAAGATGCCCCACTTGCTTGTCGCAGGTTCAACGGGATCAGGGAAGTCAGTAGCAGTTAACGGTATTATTGCTAGCATTCTCATGAAGGCGAGACCAGACCAAGTTAAATTTATGATGGTCGATCCCAAGATGGTTGAGTTGTCTGTTTACAATGATATTCCCCACCTCTTGATTCCAGTTGTGACCAATCCACGCAAGGCCAGCAAGGCTCTGCAAAAGGTTGTGGATGAAATGGAAAATCGTTATGAACTTTTTGCCAAGGTGGGAGTTCGTAACATTGCAGGCTTTAATGCCAAGGTAGAAGAGTTCAATGCCCAGTCTGAGTACAAGCAGATTCCGCTACCGCTCATTGTCGTGATTGTGGATGAGTTGGCTGACCTCATGATGGTAGCCAGCAAGGAAGTAGAAGATGCCATTATCCGTCTCGGACAGAAGGCGCGTGCTGCAGGGATTCACATGATTCTTGCAACCCAGCGTCCATCCGTTGATGTCATCTCTGGTTTGATCAAGGCCAATGTTCCATCACGAGTGGCTTTTGCGGTTTCATCAGGGACAGACTCCCGTACTATCTTGGATGAAAATGGAGCTGAGAAACTGCTTGGACGTGGAGATATGCTCTTTAAACCGATTGATGAAAATCATCCAGTTCGTCTGCAAGGATCCTTTATCTCGGATGATGATGTTGAACGCATCGTAAACTTTATCAAGGCTCAGGCGGATGCGGACTACGATGAGAGTTTTGATCCAGGTGAGGTTTCTGAAAATGAAGGAGAATTTTCAGATGGTGAATCTGGTGGAGATCCGCTTTTTGAAGAAGCCAAAGCTCTAGTCATTGAGACCCAGAAAGCCAGTGCTTCTATGATTCAGCGTCGTTTGTCAGTTGGATTTAACCGTGCGACTCGTCTCATGGAAGAACTGGAGATGGCAGGTGTTATCGGTCCAGCTGAAGGTACCAAACCAAGAAAAGTATTGCAACAATAAAAATGGCTTCTTTCCAAGTTTGGAGAGAAGCTATTTTAGTGATTATTGATTAGTTTTATTTTCCGAAGTTGGTGTATTATTGGACTGTTTTTCATTTTCAGTAGCAGGTTTACTTGGAGCAGGAGCAGGAGAATCCTGAGTTGATGTTTTCTGCTCTTCTTTTTTCTCTTCCTTGACGCTGGCTTTTGGTGTTTCCTCTTGCTGTGTTTTTTCTTGAGTGGTGTTAGTTTCTTTATTGGGACTAGTGTTTTCCTGAGGGGATTCCTTTTGAATTTCTTTGACAATGGTTGTCGTCTGGCTTGTCGTAGGTTCTTTTTTGGTATTTTTGTTATTATCCAAGGCGTTCATGATAGTGATACTTGCGGTAATTAAGCCAAGGATACTACCGATAGTAGCAACGGTTTTTTGAAAGACCGTAAAGCCTTTTTTGATGTGTTCTGTTTTTGGTTTTGAAGTTCTACGATAATTAGACATACATTCTCTCCTTTAATTAAAATTTATTATACCTCATTTCTTTAAAAAAATCTTAAAAAAAGAGGAATTGCCCTTTCTTGTCGCAAGCTCCGTTTCATGATACAATAGAAGGAGTGATTTTAGAAAGCGTGAGAAAACATGATTTACTTTGATAATTCGGCGACGACCAAGCCCTATCCTGAAGCCCTTGAAACCTATATGCAGGTCGCTTCAAAAATTTTAGGAAATCCATCTAGCCTCCATCGTTTGGGAGACCAGGCAACACGAATCTTAGATGCTTCTCGGCAACAGATTGCAGATTTAATCGGTAAGAAAAGCGATGAAATCTTCTTTACTTCTGGTGGGACAGAAGGAGATAACTGGGTCATCAAGGGTGTGGCCTTTGAAAAGGCTCGGTTTGGCAAGCACATCATTGTATCAGCCGTTGAACATCCAGCAGTTAAGGAATCAGCCCTCTGGCTGAAAAGTCAAGGATTTGAAGTGGATTTTGCTCCAGTTGATGAGAAAGGATTTGTGGATGTGAAGGCGTTAGCAGATTTGATACGACCAGATACGACCCTCGTTTCCATCATGGCAGTTAACAATGAAATTGGCTCTGTTCAGCCCATTGAGGCTATTTCAGAACTGTTAGCAGACAAGCCGACTATTTCCTTCCACGTTGATGCGGTTCAGGCACTTGCTAAGATTCCGACTGAAAAGTATCTGACAGAACGAGTGGATTTTGCGACTTTCTCTGGTCACAAGTTCCACGGAGTTCGTGGTGTTGGTTTTGTCTATATCAAGTCTGGCAAGAAGATTACACCACTGTTGACTGGTGGTGGTCAGGAACGTGATTACCGTTCGACAACTGAAAATGTAGCAGGTATTGCAGCGACAGCCAAGGCTCTCCGTTTATCTATGGAAAAGCTAGATATCTTTACTAGCAAGACTGGGCAGATGAAGGCAGTGATTCGTCAAGCACTTCTGGACTATCCAGATATTTTTGTCTTTTCAGATGAGGAAGACTTCGCACCTCATATTCTGACTTTTGGAATCAAGGGTGTTCGTGGTGAAGTCATCGTTCACGCCTTTGAAGACTATGATATTTTCATCTCAACGACCTCTGCTTGTTCATCCAAGGCTGGGAAACCTGCAGGAACTCTTATTGCTATGGGAGTGGATAAAGATAAGGCCCAGTCAGCTGTGCGTCTAAGCCTAGACCTTGAAAATGATATGAGTCAGGTCGAGCAGTTTTTGACCAAGTTAAAATTAATTTACAACCAAACTAGAAAAGTAAGATAGGAGCATTCATGCAGTATTCAGAAATTATGATTCGCTACGGTGAGCTGTCAACCAAGGGTAAAAACCGTATGCGTTTCATCAATAAACTTCGCAATAATATTTCAGACGTTTTGTCTATCTATCCCCAAGTTAAGGTAACAGCAGATCGCGACCGTGCCCACGCTTACCTCAATGGAGCAGATTACACAGCAGTAGCAGAATCGCTCAAACAAGTTTTTGGAATTCAAAACTTTTCCCCTGTTTATAAGGTTGAAAAATCTGTAGAAGTTTTGAAGTCTTCTGTCCAAGAGATTATGCAGGACATCTACAAGGAAGGCATGACCTTTAAAATTTCTAGCAAGCGTAGCGACCACAACTTTGAACTCGACAGTCGTGAACTCAACCAAACGCTTGGAGGGGCTGTATTTGAAGCCATTCCAAACGTACAAGCTCAAATGAAAAGTCCTGATATCAATCTCCAAGTGGAGATTCGTGAAGAAGCAGCCTATCTTTCTTATGAAACTATTCGTGGGGCGGGTGGTTTGCCAGTTGGAACTTCAGGTAAAGGGATGCTCATGTTGTCAGGAGGGATTGACTCACCTGTAGCAGGTTATCTTGCTCTTAAGCGTGGGGTAGATATTGAGGCCGTTCACTTTGCCAGCCCACCTTATACTAGTCCAGGCGCTCTCAAGAAAGCCCAAGATTTGACCCGTAAATTGACCAAGTTTGGTGGAAATATCCAGTTTATCGAAGTTCCTTTTACAGAGATTCAAGAGGAAATCAAGGCTAAAGCGCCAGAAGCCTACCTCATGACCTTGACACGACGTTTTATGATGCGTATTACAGATCGTATTCGTGAGGTACGAAATGGTTTAGTTATCATCAATGGGGAAAGCCTAGGTCAAGTAGCCAGCCAAACCTTGGAGAGCATGCAGGCTATCAATGCAGTTACCAACACTCCCATCATCCGTCCAGTTGTGACAATGGATAAGTTGGAAATCATTGACATTGCTCAGGAAATTGACACCTTTGAAATTTCTATCCAGCCTTTTGAAGACTGTTGTACCATCTTTGCACCTGACCGTCCTAAGACCAATCCTAAGATTAAAAATGCAGAACAGTATGAAAAACGTATGGATGTTGAAGGTTTGGTTGAGCGAGCAGTGGCTGGAATCATGATTACTGAGATTACACCACAGGCTGAAAAAGATGAAGTGGATGACTTGATTGATAATTTGCTCTAATCAGAAAATCCAGAAGAATTTAGAAAAATAAATGAAAAAGTTAGTTTTTAATTCCAAAAATGGAAGCAAAACTAACTTTTTTTCTATAATTGTGATATAATAAAATAAAATTTTGAATATAGAGAGTTTTCTGACAATGAATCAATCCTACTTTTATTTAAAAATGAAAGAACACAAACTCAAGGTTCCTTATACAGGTAAGGAACGCCGTGTACGTGTTCTTCTGCCTAAAGATTATGAGAAAGACACGGATCGTTCCTATCCTGTTGTTTACTTTCATGACGGGCAAAATGTTTTTTATAGTAAAGAGTCCTTCATTGGCCATTCATGGAAGATTATCCCAGCTATTAAGCGTAATCCTGACATCAGTCGCATGATTGTCGTTGCCATTGACAATGATGGTATGGGGCGGATGAATGAGTATGCGGCTTGGAAGTTCCAAGAATCTCCTATCCCAGGGCAGCAGTTTGGTGGTAAGGGTGTGGAGTATGCCGAGTTTGTCATGGAGGTGGTCAAACCTTTTATCGATGAGACCTACCGTACCAAATCTGACCGCCAGCATACGGCTATGATTGGTTCCTCACTAGGCGGCAATATTACCCAGTTTATCGGTTTGGAATACCAAGACCAAATTGGTTGCTTGGGCGTCTTTTCATCTGCAAACTGGCTCCACCAAGAAGCCTTTAACCGCTATATCGAGCGTCAGCAACTATCGCCTGACCAGCGTACCTTCATCTATGTAGGAACGGAAGAAGCGGATGATACAGACAAGACCTTGATGGCTGGCAATATCAAACAAGCCTATATCGACTCGTCGCTTCGCTATTACCATGATTTGATAGCAGGGGGAGTACACTTGGACAATCTTGTCTTGAAAGTTCAGTCTGGTGCCATCCATAGTGAAATCCCTTGGTCGGAGAATTTACCAGACTGTCTGAGATTTTTTGCAGAGAAATGGTAAGTTAGAAAAGGAGAAAGCCAATGCATATTGAAAACCTTAGCCACTGGAGTGGCAATCTTAACCGTGAAATGTACCTTAATCGTTATGGACATGCTGGGATTCCAGTTGTGGTCTTTGCTTCATCAGGTGGTAGTCACAACGAATACTATGATTTTGGCATGATTGATGCCTGTGCTTCCTTTATCGAGGAAGGCCGTGTCCAGTTCTTTACCCTATCCAGTGTAGACAGTGAGAGCTGGTTGGCCACTTGGAAAAACGGTCACGACCAAGCGGAGATGCATCGTGCCTACGAGCGTTATGTGATTGAGGAGTCTATTCCTTTTATCAAGCATAAGACAGGTTGGTTTGATGGCATGATGACGACAGGTTGCTCGATGGGCGCCTACCATGCACTCAACTTTTTTCTCCAACATCCAGATGTCTTTACCAAGGTGATTGCTCTTAGTGGTGTTTACGACGCACGTTTCTTTGTCGGCGATTACTACAATGACGATGTTATTTATCAAAACTCGCCAGTAGATTATATCTGGAATCAGAATGACGGCTGGTTTATTGATCGTTACCGTCAGGCAGAAATTGTGCTGTGTACGGGTCTTGGAGCTTGGGAACAAGACGGTTTACCATCCTTTTACAAGCTCAAAGAAGCCTTTGACCAGAAACAAATTCCAGCCTGGTTTGCTGAATGGGGACACGATGTCGCCCACGACTGGGAATGGTGGCGCAGACAAATGCCTTATTTCCTTGGAAATCTCTATTTATAAAAGGAGTTACCTATGAATTACCTTGTTATTTCTCCCTACTATCCACAAAATTTTCAACAGTTTACAATTGAGCTAGCCAATAAAGGCATCACGGTCTTGGGAATTGGTCAGGAACCATACGAGCAGTTGGATGAGCCTTTACGCAATAGTCTAACCGAATATTTCCGTGTGGACAATCTTGAGAACATAGATGAAGTCAAACGTGCAGTTGCTTTTCTCTTTTATAAACATGGCCCAATTGACCGCATCGAATCCCACAATGAATATTGGCTAGAGTTGGACGCAAGTCTTCGTGAGCAATTCAATGTTTTTGGTGCCAAACCAGAGGATCTCAAAAAGACGAAATTTAAGTCTGAAATGAAGAAGCTTTTCAAAAAAGCAGGTGTCCCTGTGGTCCCTGGAGCTGTTATCAAGACGGAAGCAGATGTTGATCAAGCTGTGAATGAAATCGGCCTTCCAATGATTGCCAAACCTGACAATGGAGTGGGAGCGGCCGCCACCTTTAAGCTTGAGACAGAAGAAGATGTAAATCACTTTAAGGCTGAGTGGGACCATTCAACCGTTTATTTCTTTGAAAAATTTGTCACTTCCAGTGAAATTTGCACCTTTGATGGTCTTGTGGACAAGGATGGTAAAATTGTCTTCTCAACAACCTTTGACTACGCCTATACACCGCTTGATCTCATGATTTACAAGATGGACAATTCTTATTACGTTCTCAAGGATATGGATCCTAAATTACGTAAATATGGTGAGGCAATTGTCAAGGAATTTGGCATGAAAGAACGGTTCTTCCATATTGAGTTCTTCCGTGAAGGGGACGACTACATTGCCATTGAGTACAATAACCGTCCTGCAGGTGGTTTTACAATTGATGTTTATAACTTTGCTCATTCCTTGGACCTCTATCGTGGCTATGCGGCTATTGTCGCGGGAGAAGAGTTCTCAGCGTCAGAGTTTGAACCTCAGTATTGTTTGGCTACATCACGTCGTGCAAATGCTCACTATGTCTATTCAGAAGAGGACTTGCTTGCCAAATACAGTCAGCAGTTCAAGGTTAAAAAAATCATGCCAGCGGCCTTCGCAGAACTTCAAGGAGATTACCTTTATATGCTGACGACTCCGAGTCGACAAGAAATGGAGCAGATGATTGCAGATTTCGGACAACGTCAAGAATAAGAACTCTCGGATTAAGGAAATGCACCTCCTTAATCCTTTTGTTTTTTATAAGAAATAAAATCGCTTTCTTATATATTCTTTTAGAAAACCTGTTGCTAAAAGATATAAAAATTGATAGAATAAGGATTGTCTAAAAAATTTTAAGGAGAATCTATCAAATGGATTTCACATGGGCAATTAAATATGCCACTGAATTTTTGGGAACTGCTATTTTGATCATTCTTGGAAATGGTGCAGTTGCCAACGTTGAACTTAAAGGTACGAAAGGTCACCAAAGTGGCTGGATCGTTATCGCTGTTGGTTATGGTATGGGGGTTATGATCCCAGCATTAATGTTTGGTAACGTATCTGGAAACCACATTAACCCAGCCTTCACTCTTGGACTTGCAATCAGCGGTCTTTTCCCTTGGGCACAAGTTGCACCTTATATCATCGCACAAGTTTTGGGTGCTATCTTTGGTCAAGCCTTGGTTGTGGCAACACACCGCCCATACTACTTGAAAACTGAAAATCCAAACAACATTTTGGGTACTTTCTCAACAATTTCAAGTTTGGATAATGGTACAAAAGAATCACGTTTTGCAGCAACTGTTAATGGTTTTGTAAATGAGTTTGTTGGATCATTTGTTCTTTTCTTTGCAGCCCTTGGAATGACTAAAAACTTCTTTGGTTCTGAAGTGCTTCAATACATGAAACAAATGGCTAGTCAAGCAGGTCAAAATGTTGACTTTTCTGATTTAGCAATCAAAGCCCAAGTAGCACCACATACTGCTTCAGGACTTTCAGTAGCTCACTTAGCACTTGGATTCCTTGTTATGGCCTTGGTAACATCACTTGGTGGACCTACAGGACCTGCCTTGAACCCAGCCCGTGACTTGGGACCACGTCTCCTTCATGCTTTCCTTCCAAAATCAGTTCTTGGTGAGCACAAAGGTGATTCAAAATGGTGGTACTCTTGGGTACCAGTAGTAGCACCGATCGCAGCAGCAATTGCCGCAGTAGCTATCTTCAAATTCCTTTACCTATAAGAAATTGAAACCGAGGAAATCCTCGGTTTTTTAGATGAAATTTTACGAAAAAAAGGTAAATCTGAGCATAATTTCTTGTAAAAAATTCTAAAATCCTTTAAAATAAAAGAGTTGGAGGAATTTATGAATGTAAATCAGATTGTACGGATTATTCCTACTTTAAAAGTTAATAATAGAAAATTAAATGAAACATTTTATATAGAAACCCTTGGCATGAAGGCCTTGTTAGAAGAGTCAGCCTTTCTGTCACTAGGTGATCAAACAGGTCTAGAAAAGCTGGTTTTAGAAGAAGCTCCAAGTATGCGCACTCGTAAGGTAGAGGGAAGAAAAAAACTAGCTAGATTGATTGTCAAAGTGGAAAATCCCTTAGAAATTGAAGGACTCTTATCTAAAACAGATTCGATTCATCAATTATATAAAGGTCAAAACGGCTACGCTTTTGAAATTTACTCTCCAGAAGATGATTTGGTTTTGATTCATGCGGAAGATGACAGAGAAAATCTAGTAGAAGTAGGAGAAAAACCTGAATTTCAAACAGATTTGGAATCAATTTCTTTGAGTAAATTTGAGATCTCTATGGAATTACACCTCCCAACGAATATTGAAAGTTTCTTGGAACTATCTGAAATTGGGGCATCACTTAATTTTATCCCAGCACAGGGGCAGGATTTGACTGTAGACAATACGGTTACTTGGGACTTATCTATGCTCAAGTTCTTGGTCAATGAACTAGATATAGAAAGTCTGCGCCAGAAGTTTGAGTCTACTGAATATTTTATTCCTAAGTCTGAAAAATTCTTCCTTGGAAAAGATAGAAATAACGTTGAATTGTGGTTTGAAGAAGTATGAAGTGGACCAAGATTATTAAAAAAATAGAAGACCAAATCGAGGCAGGGATCTATCCCGGAGCCTCTTTTGCGTATTTTAAGGACCATCAATGGACGGAGTTCTATTTAGGCCAGAGTGACCCAGAGCATGGCTTGCAGACTGAAGCAGGACTTGTTTATGACCTAGCTAGTGTCAGCAAGGTTGTTGGGGTTGGCACAGTTTTGACCTTCTTGTGGGATAAAGGTCAATTAGATATTGATAGACCGGTAACAGATTTTTTACCTGAAAGTGATTATCCAGACATCACTATTCGCCAGCTCTTAACCCATGCTACAAATCTTGATCCGTTTATTCCCAATCGTGATCTTTTAACTGCCTCAGAATTAAAGGAAGCGATGTTTCATCTCAACAGAAGAAGTCAGCCAGCCTTTCTTTATTCAGATGTCCACTTTTTGATTTTAGGCTTTATTTTGGAAAGAATCTTTGATCAAGACTTGGATGTGATTTTACAAGAACAAGTCTGGAAACCTTGGGGAATGACGGAAACTCAATTTGGATCTATTGAGCTTGCTGTTCCAACAGTCAGAGGTGTAGAGGCCGGTATGGTACATGATCCCAAGGCTCGTCTCTTGGGCAGACATGCTGGTAGTGCTGGTTTGTTTTCGACTGTAAAGGATTTACAAATCTTTTTAGAACACTATTTAGAGGATGATTTTGCAAGAAATTTGAGTCAAAATTTTTCTCCTTTGGATGACAAGGAACGTTCTTTAGCATGGAATTTGGAGGGAGATTGGCTAGACCATACGGGCTATACGGGTACCTTTATCATGTGGAATCGTCAGAAGAAAGAAGGGGTTATTTTTCTATCGAATCGTACCTATGAAAAGGATGAACGAGCCCAGTGGATACTAGACCGCAATCAAGTGATGGACTTGATTCGTAAAGAAGAGTAAGGAGAGACATGTCAAACAGTTTAAAAGGGACTCTATTAACAGTTGTGGCTGGGATTACTTGGGGCTTGTCAGGAACGAGTGGCCAATACCTGATGGCACACGGAATTTCGGCTCTGGTTTTGACCAACTTACGTCTTTTAATCGCTGGTGGAATTCTTATGCTCTTAGCTTATGCTACTACAAAGGATAAAATGCTGGCCTTTTTAAAGGATAGAAAGAGTTTGCTGTCTCTTCTTATTTTTGCTCTAATTGGTCTATTCCTCAATCAATTTGCCTATCTAACTGCTATTCAGGAGACCAATGCAGGTACCGCGACTGTGCTTCAGTATGTTTGTCCTGTCGGGATTTTAATTTATAGCTGTATCAAGGATAAGGTGGCGCCGACGCTTGGAGAGATTATTTCCATCATATTAGCCATTGGAGGGACCTTCCTGATCGCCACTCATGGGCAGTTAGACCAGTTATCCATGACACCTGCCGGTCTGTTCTGGGGTCTCTTTTCTGCTCTGACTTACGCACTTTATATCATTTTGCCCATAGCCTTGATTAAGAAGTGGGGGAGCAGTTTGGTCATTGGTGTGGGAATGGTCATAGCAGGTTCGGTCGCCCTTCCTTTTACAGGAGTTCTACAGACTGCTATTCCAACTAGTCTTGATTTTCTCCTTGCATTTGCAGGTATTATCCTTATCGGGACTGTTTTTGCCTATACAGCCTTCTTAAAGGGAGCCAGTTTGATTGGACCAGTTAAGTCAAGCTTGTTGGCTTCAATTGAGCCAATCTCGGCGGGTTTCTTTGCCTTCCTAATTATGAATGAACAATTTTATCCCATTGATTTTCTTGGAATGGCAATGATTTTAATTGCAGTAACTCTGATTTCTTTGAAAGATTTATTGTTAGAGAAATAAACAAAAAATGAAAGTAGATGATAACCACTCTCAAAGAGGGGTTATTTTTACTAGTAAAAGTCTTTAAATCTAAATGAATTAATGAAATTTTATAAAAGTTTAAGCCTTTTTTCTTAAAATATTTATATGAGTATAGAATACCTGGAGAAAATATGAATATTTTAAAAAAAATACATCCATCTAAACCTCTAAAATACTTGAGATGGTTTGACATTGTGATTATTACGATCATAATGTTTGGTCAGTTTATAATTCGTTCAACCGAGCTATTTTTAGCAAATACGTTTCCAACGGGTGCATCAAGTACAGTAGAGGCAGTTAGACAGGCTGCAAGCGAAAGTGCGGCTTATTTTAGTAATTTTACCCTGCAAGCTATATTACTGACTGTGACCTTACTCTATCTTTTGATTCGAAATTATGATTTTAAACAGCTTCCTATTCGCTGGAATTGGTCCATTATCTTTTGGGTTCCATTTATATTTGCTTTAGTGGGACTGTTTGGAGACTTGGTTACAACTCTCACTGGTAAATATAATTACTTTAATCCAGACCTTTTTGCCTATATAGATTTCACGCAAATAATAGGGAAGTTCTTAGCTCTCAGCCCGATAGCGATTGCCTATGCCTTGCTTAATGGATTTTATGAAGAGTTTTTCTTTCTAGGTTTGTTAACTTCAGTGAAGGAAAAACACAAGTGGTTGGTTTTGCTTTATTCTACTAGTATTCGTATTTCCTTCCACACCTATCAAGGATTAGTATGGGCTTTGGTAATCGGTGTAGTTTATGGCTTATTCTATTATTTTTTATACAAATATAAAATTAAAAATCTCCTTCCATTCTTTCTCATGCATGCTTTAGCAGATATGTTTGGTTCTAGCCTGATCTATCTATTGGTTGCTTGGGGGACTTAAGAATTAGAAAAGTCCACTCAGTTGTCTGAGCGGACTTTTTGTGTCAAGACTTTTAGTCTTTATTTTCGTATGGTAAGATCAAGTTCAAGATGATTCCTGTCATAGCTGATAGGGCAGTACCTGAAAGGGTAACTGGACCAAGTTTAAGGATAGCTCCTCCAAGTCCAAGTACCAACATAGCACTTGCGATGATTAGGTTACGCATTTGACTGAAGTCTACACGTTCTTTGATCAAGACTTTCAAACCATTACTTGCGATAACTCCGTAGAGAAGGATTGACATACCACCAAGTACAGCATTTGGAATGGTTGAAATCAAGGCAGTGAATTTACCAAGGAAGCTAAGGGCAATCGCGATGAAGGCAGCGTTACGGATAACTGAGACAGAAGCGATACGAGTCATACCGATAACCCCTGTATTTTCTCCATAAGTTGTATTGGCTGGTCCACCAAGGAAGGCAGAAACTGAAGTTGCGATACCGTCACCAAGAAGAGTACGGTGAAGACCTGGTTCTTTCAAGAATTGACGGCCACAGATTTGACCCAAAACAGTATGGTCTCCGATATGTTCAGAAATTGTTACGATAGCGATTGGCAAGATAGCGATGGTTTCTGGACCGAAGTAAAGATTGTATTCTTTAAAGGCACCGCCTGTATTAAATGGCAAGTAGAAACCAGGAATCTCGAACCAGTTGGCTTTAAGAACTGGTGTAAAGTCAACCAAGCCAAGTGTTAGTGCGAAGAGGTAACCACCGATAATGGCAAAGAGGAATGGAATGATTCGTAGGAAGCCTTTTCCTTTTGTATTGATAAAGGCAGCAATCAAGAAAGTAACAACTGCTACAAGAGCATTTTTCCAATTCCCGTCAGCTACAAGACCAGCATTGGTAACAGCTGAACCTGCAAGTCCCAGACCGATAACGATAATCATAGGTCCGATGATGATTGGTGGCAAGAGTTTATCAATCCATTTTGTACCTGCAAAACGAACACCTGCAGCCACAAGGACATAGACCAAACCAGTCAAGATAACTCCTGTTTGAGCAGCAGATACATCACCACCCATTTCTTTCATAGCCAGTGACATTGCTGTGATAAAGGCAAAAGAAGAACCTAGATAAACTGGAACTTTAAATCCAGTTGAAATCATATAGATGAGTGTCCCGACACCTGAAGCAAAAAGGGCAACAGATACAGGCATTCCCAAAATCAAGGGTACCAAGATGGTCGCACCGAACATGGCGAAAACGTGTTGGAAACTAAGGAGAATTCCTTTTCCAGCCGAAGGACGTTGGTCAACGTCTAGTAACAAATCAACAGTTGATTCTTGTTTCATATAAACCTCACTTTTGGGCATCAAAAAAGAGCCCATTATTTTACAGCAATAGGCCCTCAGAGTAAGACTTCTCTAAAATCTAGACTTTAAAGAGTTTCAAGTATTTCTGCGTCTTCGTCACCTCACGGGATGACATTAAAAACCTTTGCTTGTGATAGTATAGCAGAAATTCCGAACTTTGTAAACATTTTTTACTAAAAAATTTAAAGCGGGCGTTTGTTGGGCATGCCAGCCTTTCTTGGATATTTATTTGGTGTTTCTTTTTTCTTTTCTACCACTGTGATGTAACGTGGATCTCCATTTGGTAGGGCGTAGCTGAGATTGTCTTCTACTTTACTAAAAAGGAGGTTGAGGGCATTCTTAGCTTCTAATAATTCCTCAGGAGCATTGCTAGCCTTGAGTGCCAATAGTTTTCCGCCAACTTTAAGGTAGGGAATAGTTAATTCAGATAGGACTTGCATACGGGCAACCGCACGAGCCGTTACAAAATCATACTGAGCACGGAAGTTTTTGTCTTGGGCAAAATCTTCGGCACGTCCATGGTAGAAATGAACATCGTCTAAATCCAGTTCCTGAGCCAAAAGTTTGAGGAAGTTGATGCGCTTGTTGAGAGAATCAATGATAGTTACATTTAGCTGAGGATAGAGGATTTTCATAGGTAGACTAGGAAATCCTGCCCCGGCTCCAATATCAAGAAGTTTGATAGTTTCATTTGAAATTAAGCCTTGCAGAATGGGTGCAATCGAATCGTAAAAGTGTTTCAGATAGACTTCTTCCTTATCTGTAATAGCCGTCAAATTAATCTTCTCATTCCACTCGACCAAGAGTTCAAAATAGCGTTCAAATTGTTTTTTTTGCTGGTCCGAAAGTGAAAGATTTTGCTCGGCAAGCAAGTTGTAAAATGTTTCTGGTTTCATAGTTTTTTCCTTCTTTAGTATCATCTTATTTTACCACAATCATTAAAAATTTGATATACTGGTACTAATCTAAAAGCAGAAAGGACTTATATAATGACTTGGATTATTCTTGGAGTTATCGCTCTTATTGTTATTTTTGTGATTGTTAGCTATAACGGTTTGGTTAAGAATCGTATGCAAACCAAGGAGGCTTGGAGCCAGATTGATGTTCAGTTGAAACGTCGAAATGACCTCTTGCCAAACTTGATTGAAACTGTAAAAGGTTATGCCAAATATGAAGGTTCTACCCTTGAAAAGGTGGCAGAACTGCGTAACCAAGTGGCAGCAGCGACTTCACCAGCAGAAGCTATGAAAGCTAGTGATGCCCTCACTCGTCAGGTTTCAGGTATTTTTGCAGTTGCAGAAAGCTATCCAGATTTGAAAGCTAGTGCCAACTTTGTTAAATTGCAAGAGGAGTTAACAAACACAGAAAATAAAATTTCTTACTCTCGTCAACTCTACAACAGTGTTGTCAGCAACTACAATGTAAAATTAGAAACTTTCCCAAGCAATATTATCGCTGGAATGTTTGGATTTAAAGCAGCAGATTTCCTTCAAACACCAGAAGAGGAAAAGGCAGTTCCTAAGGTTGATTTTAGAGGTTTAGGTGACTAAGATGTTGTTTGATCAAATTGCAAGCAATAAACGAAAAACCTGGATTTTGTTGCTGGTATTTTTCCTACTCTTAGCTCTTGTTGGCTATGCGGTTGGTTACCTCTTTATGCGGTCTGGGATTGGTGGTTTGGTTATCGCACTGATTATCGGCTTTATCTATGCCTTATCCATGATTTTTCAATCGACAGAGATCGTCATGTCCATGAATGGGGCGCGTGAGGTGGATGAGCAAACGGCACCAGACCTCTACCATGTAGTGGAAGATATGGCTATGGTGGCTCAGATTCCTATGCCTCGTGTTTTCATCATTGATGATCCAGCCTTAAATGCCTTTGCGACAGGTTCTAACCCTCAAAATGCGGCGGTTGCTGCGACGTCAGGTCTCCTAGCTATCATGAATCGTGAAGAACTAGAAGCTGTTATGGGACATGAAGTCAGTCATATTCGTAATTACGATATCCGCATTTCGACTATTGCTGTTGCCCTTGCTAGTGCTATCACCATGCTTTCTAGTATGGCAGGTCGTATGATGTGGTGGGGTGGAGCAGGTCGCAGACGAAGTGATGATGACCGAGAAGGAAATGGTCTTGAAATCATTATGCTAGTGGTTTCCCTACTTGCAATTGTGCTGGCACCTCTCGCTGCAACCTTGGTGCAACTAGCTATTTCTCGTCAGAGGGAATTTCTAGCTGATGCTTCCAGTGTCGAGTTGACCCGCAATCCTCAAGGGATGATTAATGCTCTACGTAAGTTGGATAATAGTAAACCGATGAGTCGTCCTGTCGATGATGCCAGCAGTGCACTTTATATCAATGATCCTAAGAAAGGGGGAGGGTTCCAAAAACTCTTTTATACCCATCCACCTATCTCAGAACGGATTGAACGTTTAAAACATATGTAAAATGAAGGCTGGGAAAAAGCCTTTAAAATCTGAAAAACGCATAATATCAGGTGTGCAAAAAACTTGATATTATGCGTTTTATTATGGGAAGATTTACTTTCTCTTCTCCTAAAATTGTGTTTTGCCCCACCTATCTGCTATGTTGCAAATTTATAAATCTTGTAAATCAACTGCTTCTAATCCTTTTTTTGTTAAGCGATAGATGATTGAACAGACCTCTTTTAAGAAACGACGGTCATGCGAAACAGTGATGAGACCGCCTGGATAGGTGGCAAAGAGTTTCCTGATGTGGGGTTGAGAAGTTGGAGAAAAATTTCGTGTGGGTTCATCCAGCAGAAGAAAGTTTGGTTTGCGCAAGACTAAATCCAAAAGCAGGAGTTTTCCCTGTTGTCCGCCAGATAAGGAGAGAATTTGATGCTGCATTTCTGGATAACTGAAATTGAGACTGGCTAAGTGAGATTGGATTTTCTGTAGTTCCTCTTTTTCCCCAGTTTGACTTAGATAGGCTATTGGTGATAAATCCAATTTCAGTTTTTTGTGGTAATCTTGTGGCATATAACCAAGTGAAATCTCTCTTTTTTGACTTAGCAGTTGTTGCAACTTTGCTAACAGAGTTGATTTCCCCATACCATTTGGGCCTATGAGACCGATTTTTTCTTGTCCACGGACAGTTAGTTGTAGTTTTTGAACCAAAACTTGGTCGCCAATGGACAAATTTTCTTTTTCCAGTTGGATTAAGACTTTAGAAGCCGGTAATGGTTGGATGTCTGAGAAGAAAAGTCTGATTTCTTCCTCTTCAAGTGGCTTTTGGGTTATAGACTGAGCTGCCCTTTCGTAGCGTTTTTCTTGAGAGAGGACAGTTTTCATCTTTTTAGCCAATAGGCGACCGGCAGTACTGTCTTTGGTAGCTCGAAGTGCAGTTTCTACATTTTGCTTGACTCGCCGATGTTTTTCCATGGTTTTATCATAGGCTCTTTGGTCGTTAGCAGCTTGCTGGCTTTGTCTGGCAAAATTAGCCTTTCTCTGCTCACTATAGCGATCATAGTCTAAATGCTCTACTAGCGTTTCCGCTTCTTTACGGTGCTTGACCAGTCGCAAGTGGACAATAGTGTCTGCCGTTTCAGAAAGAAAGTCCTCATCATGGGAAATGAAAATAACGGTTTGCCTAATCTTTCGAATCTGACCTTTTAGCGAGTCAACCGTCTCAAGGTCTAGGTCATTTGAAGGTTCATCTAAAAATAGAATCTCAAAGGGTTTGGCTAACTCATGGATGAGCTGAATTTTCAAAGCTTCGCCCCCTGATAGACTGCCAATTTCTTGGTTGCTAGCGAAACGATTGCTATCAAAGTGCAACTCCTCAGCCAAACGATAGAGGACACTGTAGTCTAAATCAATAGAATCTAAAAAGAAGTAGTCGTGTAGACTTTTCTTTTTCCGCTCTTCGGGGAGTTTTTGAGGAATGTAGGCTATTGATTGATAATCAGATTGAATGTCTCCCCTGATAGTGAAATCAGGTAAAGTTTCTCCCATTAAAGTTTTAAGCAAGGTTGATTTGCCATTTCCTTCTTCGCCAATAATAGCTACCTTTTCCCCGTCTTGGATGGTCATGCTTAAGTCGGCTACAAGGTCTCGTAAATCTTTGTTTTGAGTGATGGTCAGGTGATTGATTTTTATCATATTGTTGCCCTTTCTAGAATGTCGATAGTGCATAACAAAAAGCTCTACTTTATCTAGTAGAGCCAAAGTTTATGTCAAAAAACTCTATTAATACTCTTCGAAAATCTCTTCAAACCACGTCAGCGTCGCCTTACCGTAGATATATGTAACTGACTTCGTCAGTCTTATCTACAACCTCAAAGCAGTGCTTTGAGCAACCTGCGGCTAGCTTCCTAGTTTGCTCTTTGATTTTCATTGAGTATAAAATGCCAGAAAAAGAGCATAAAAGAGTACACAAAAAGAGACAAAAACAAGATCTACTAAATAAAGGTTCTTTATTTGATAGACTTAGTTGTTCATGTCTCCCTTACCTCCGAGTATTAGTATCTCTATACTATACCTTTCAGGATATTTTGTCAACAGAAAACTGATAATTCTAATCTCTAGAATCCAAAAACAGGTCCATAAAGAGTTAGTACGTGTTTGATATGCTCGTAATGGAACTTGTCATAGTTGCGCCAAGCGCTGCGTGCTTGATCATTTAGTTTTAGGCTACCAAGACCAATCAGAAGACTGGTACGTTGGTAAAATTTCTCAAGCTCGATTAAGATACTGTTGTTCAACTTTTCCGCTTTTTTGAGCTCTTGCAGAGTAGTATTTAGCAGCTCTTGTAGTCGAATATCATCTGCCCTACCCTGTTTGCAACTTTGGAAACTTTTATTTAACTCGGATAGGAGTTGGGTTGCATTAGTAATGAGTTCTTTGTCTTCCATGTGAGCATCCTCCTTGCTCTGATGTATTATTGCCTATAGTATAGCACTAAAAAACAAAATGTCATAGTAAATATGTTGAAAATCGAATTTTAATTATAAAGTTTGCTGTGCTGATTTGTAGCCTTTTCATGGTATAATCAAGAGAGTAAATCTTTATGGAGGAAGTATGAAATTAAATATTCAAGAAATTCGTAAGCAGTCTGAAGGCTTGCATTTTGAACAAACGTTAGACCTAGCCGCAGACCTGCGTGCACGCAATCAAGAAATTTTAGATGTAAAAGATATCCTTGCAGTTGGGAAAGTACAGTACGAAGACCGTATGTATTTCTTAGATTATCAACTATCTTATACCATTGTTCTTGCTTCAAGTCGCAGTATGGAGCCAGTTGAGTTAGTTGAATCTTATCCAGTAACGGAAGTTTTCATGGAAGGCGCAACTAACCAGCTAGATCAAGAAGTTCTAGATGATGATTTGGTCTTGCCTATCGAAAATGGAGAACTTGATCTTGCTGAGAGCGTGTCAGATAATATCCTTCTCAACATTCCTATCAAGGTCTTGACGGCTGAAGAAGAGGCTGGTCAAGGATTTGTTTCAGGAAATAACTGGCAAATCATGACAGAAGAAGAATACCAAGCCCAACAGGCAGTTAAGAAAGAAGAAAACAGTCCTTTTGCTGGCTTACAAGGACTATTTGACGGAGACGAATAATGGTCTTGTCAAAAAAACGAGCACGAAAAGTGCTGGAAGAAATAATTGCTCTGTTTCCAGATGCCAAGCCCAGTCTTGATTTTACCAATCATTTTGAACTACTAGTTGCGGTCATGTTGTCAGCTCAGACAACGGATGCAGCGGTAAATAAGGCCACACCAGGTCTCTTTGCTGCCTTTCCAACGCCACAAGCCATGTCTGTGGCAACTGAGAGTGAAATTGCTTCGCACATTTCTCGTCTAGGACTGTATCGGAATAAGGCTAAATTTCTAAAAAAATGTGCTCAACAACTATTAGACGATTTTGACGGTCAAGTTCCTCAGACACGTGAAGAATTGGAAAGTCTGGCAGGTGTTGGTCGCAAGACGGCCAATGTTGTCATGAGTGTGGGATTTGGGATTCCAGCCTTCGCAGTGGATACTCATGTGGAGCGTATTTGTAAGCACCACGATATCGTCAAAAAATCAGCGACGCCACTTGAGGTGGAAAAACGGGTCATGGATATCTTGCCACCTGAGCAGTGGTTAGCAGCCCATCAGGCCATGATTTATTTTGGAAGAGCCATTTGTCATCCTAAAAATCCAGAGTGTGACCAGTACCCGCAATTATATGATTTTAGCAATTTATAAGATGGGTCTCAAAAGTTTTTGCTTGATTTTAAGCATGCTTTGTGCTATAGTAATTGATAACTAAATATTCCTTTAAACCTGTCCCGTGAGGCAGGCAAGGAGCGCGATAAAGTAGAAGGGTGAAGTCTATACTATTTGCAGTAGGGCTCGCTTGGCTATACATTTCAAGTCTCCTTGTTTAAGGAGACTTTTCTTTTTGGAGGTTTGTCATGAAGACAAAAGAAGTTGTAGACGAATTGACCGTCAAACGAGCGATTACGCGTATTACTTATGAGATTATCGAACGCAACAAAGATTTGAATAAAATCGTCTTGGCTGGTATTAAAACTCGTGGTGTCTTTATCGCCCACCGTATCCAAGAACGTTTGGAGCAGCTAGAAAATCTTTCAGTTCCTGTTGTGGAATTGGATACTAAACCTTTCCGTGATGATGTTAAAAGTGGAGAAGATACTTCTTTGGTTTCTGTCGATGTGACAGACCGCGAAGTTATCTTGGTGGATGATGTGCTCTATACAGGTCGAACCATCCGTGCTGCTATTGATAATATTGTAGGTCATGGTCGTCCTGCGCGCGTGAGTTTAGCAGTTCTAGTCGATCGTGGACATAGAGAATTGCCAATCCGTCCAGATTACGTTGGAAAAAATATTCCAACTAGTCGTTCTGAAGAAATCATCGTAGAGATGGCAGAACTTGATGGCCAAGACAGAGTTCTGATTACTGAAGAAGCTTAGAAAGCTAAAGGAGTAGCCATGTCAGAAAATCAACAAGCATTGAACCATGTGGTGTCCATGGAAGACCTCACTGTCGATCAAGTCATGAAATTGATCAAGCGAGGAATTGAGTTTAAAAACGGAGCTCAGCTTCCTTATGAAGACCATCCGATTGTTTCCAATCTTTTCTTTGAGGATTCTACACGGACGCATAAGTCCTTTGAAGTTGCAGAGATTAAACTGGGATTGGAGCGACTTGACTTTGATGTGAAGACTAGTTCGGTCAATAAGGGTGAAACACTTTATGATACCATTTTGACTCTGTCTGCTTTAGGAGTGGATGTCTGTGTGATTCGCCACCCTGAGGTTGACTACTACAGAGAGTTAATTGCAAGTCCGACGATTACGACTTCCATCATCAATGGTGGAGATGGTTCGGGTCAACACCCTAGCCAGAGCTTGCTTGATTTGATGACTATTTATGAGGAATTTGGTCACTTTGAGGGTCTTAAGGTTGCGATTGCAGGTGACTTGGACCACTCACGTGTTGCCAAATCCAATATGCAGATTTTGAAACGCTTGGGAGCTGAACTCTTTTTCGCTGGACCTGAGGAATGGAGAAGTCAAGAGTTTGCAGACTATGGACAGTTTGTAACCATTGATGAAATCATTGATCAGGTGGATGTCATGATGTTTCTCCGTGTGCAACATGAACGCCATGATAGTGGAGCTGTCTTTTCAAAAGAAGATTACCATGCCCAACATGGCTTGACTCAAGAACGTTATGACCGTTTGAAAGAAACAGCAATCCTCATGCACCCAGCTCCAGTCAATCGTGATGTAGAAATCGCAGATCACTTGGTTGAAGCACCAAAATCACGGATTGTCCAACAAATGACCAATGGTGTCTTTGTTCGAATGGCAATCTTAGAATCCGTACTGGCGAGTAGAAACGCCAACTAAAACACAAGACGTTAAAAGACGCCAGTGAGCGTCCACGAGAGGTGAAAATATGACAAAAAGACTTCTAGTATTAGAAGATGGCACAGTTTTTGAAGGCAAGGCCTTCGGAGCAGATATTGATGTAACAGGCGAAATCGTCTTTAATACAGGTATGACTGGCTACCAAGAATCCATTACAGACCAGTCTTATAATGGACAAATCTTGACCTTTACTTATCCTTTGGTAGGAAATTATGGAATTAACCGTGATGACTACGAATCCATTATTCCAACTTGTAAGGGAGTCGTTGTTTTCGAAGAAGCACGTAGAGCAAGTAATTGGCGAAATCAAATGACGCTGGATGAATTTTTGAAAGCCAAGAAAATTCCTGGTATTTCAGGGATTGATACGCGTGCACTTACCAAGATTATCCGTAAGCATGGTACTATGCGTGCAACCTTGACTCATGTTGGAGACAGTATGGACCATGTGACGGATCAGCTCCAAGCGACAGTCTTGCCGACGGATAATATCAAGCAGGTTTCTACTAAAACATCCTATCCAGCTCCAGGAGTTGGTTTGAGCGTGGTTCTAGTGGACTTTGGTCTCAAGCACTCAATCCTACGTGAACTTTCTAAACGTAACTGTAACGTGACGGTTGTTCCTTATTCGACAACGGCTGAAGAAATTCTCCATCTCAATCCTGACGGAGTTATGTTGTCAAACGGTCCAGGTAACCCAGAAGATGTTCCACAGGCACTCGATATGATTCGAGGCGTGCAAGGAAAGATTCCAATCTTTGGTATTTGTATGGGGCACCAACTCTTTGCAATGGCAAACGGGGCAAAGACTTACAAGATGAAGTTTGGTCACCGTGGATTCAACCATGCGGTACGTGAAATTGCTACAGGACGTGTGGATTTTACAAGTCAAAACCATGGTTATGCAGTTAGCCGTGAGGATTTGCCAGAGCACTTGATCATTACCCATGAAGAAATCAATGACAAGTCAGTTGAAGGTGTACGTCACAGATACCAACCGGCTTTCTCTGTTCAATACCACCCAGATGCAGCCCCTGGTCCACACGATGCAAGTTACCTATTTGACGAGTTTATCGAGATGATGGAAGCTTTTAAACGATCAAACTAAGAACGAGTAAAACCTCGTCGGAGAATTTATGCAACTGAACACGGACGGAAAGCTCGGAATTTAGATAAACCAATTTGGATTGTCAATCCTTCCTTGGTTTCCTAAAATTCAATCGCTTTCTATTCGTCCTTTGTATCTTATTTAATGGCAATCCGAGAGTTGCCGAATAGAAAGGAGAAGGGTGGTCCGTATTTGCTGAACTGAATACGGGCTACGGACGGTGCTAAAAAGATAGTTATTCCTAGAACTGATAGTTCTTCGTCATAACTCCTATTTTAGCTTTGTCCGCTTGACGCCCTTAATATCTTATATATGCCTAAACGTACTGATATTCAAAAAATTATGGTGATTGGTTCTGGTCCGATTATTATTGGTCAAGCTGCTGAGTTTGACTACGCTGGGACCCAGGCTTGCTTGTCTTTGAAAGAGGAAGGTTATGAGGTTGTTTTGGTTAACTCAAATCCTGCAACTATCATGACGGACAAGGAAATTGCTGATAAGGTTTATATTGAACCGATTACACTTGAGTTTGTGACACGAATTCTTCGCAAGGAACGTCCAGATGCCTTGCTACCAACACTCGGTGGTCAGACAGGTCTCAACATGGCCATGGAATTATCTAAAAATGGTATCCTTGATGAGCTTGGTGTTGAACTTCTGGGAACTAAATTATCTGCTATTGACCAAGCAGAGGATCGTGACCTCTTTAAACAATTGATGGAAGAATTGGAACAACCCATTCCAGAATCTGAAATTGTAAACACTGTTGAAGAAGCTGTTGCCTTTGCAGCAACAATTGGCTACCCAGTCATCGTTCGTCCAGCCTTTACACTTGGTGGTACTGGTGGTGGAATGTGTGCTAATGAGGAAGAATTGCGTGAAATCGCTGAAAATGGATTGAAATTGTCACCTGTGACCCAATGTTTGATTGAACGTTCGATTGCAGGTTTCAAGGAAATCGAATACGAAGTTATGCGTGACTCAGCTGACAATGCTTTGGTTGTTTGTAACATGGAAAACTTTGACCCAGTTGGGATTCATACAGGAGATTCCATTGTATTTGCCCCTGCTCAAACCATGTCAGACTATGAAAACCAAATGCTTCGTGACGCTAGCTTGAGCATTATTCGTGCCCTCAAGATTGAAGGTGGGTGTAACGTTCAGCTAGCCCTTGATCCGCATAGCTTCAAATACTATGTCATCGAAGTAAACCCCCGTGTATCGCGTTCTTCAGCCCTTGCTTCAAAGGCGACAGGTTACCCAATTGCCAAATTGGCTGCTAAGATTGCCGTAGGTTTGACCTTAGATGAGGTGATCAACCCAGTTACAGGTTCAACCTATGCCATGTTTGAGCCAGCCCTTGACTATGTGGTTGCCAAGATTCCGCGTTTCCCATTTGACAAGTTTGAAAAGGGTGAGCGCCGTCTTGGTACCCAGATGAAGGCGACTGGGGAAGTAATGGCGATTGGTCGTAACATCGAGGAATCTCTCCTTAAAGCTTGTCGCTCCCTTGAAATTGGTGTGCACCACAATGAAATGCCTGAACTTGCAGCGGTTTCGGATGATGCCTTGATTGAAAAAGTTGTCAAAGCCCAGGATGACCGTCTCTTCTATGTGTCAGAAGCTATTCGCCGTGGTTACACACCAGAAGAAATTGCTGAATTGACTAAGATTGATATCTTCTATCTGGATAAACTCTTGCATATCTTTGAAATTGAGCAAGAATTAGGTGCCCATCCACAAGATCTAGAAGTCTTGAAAACAGCAAAACTAAATGGTTTCTCAGACCGTAAGATTGCTGAACTATGGGAAACGACAGCTGACCAAGTTCGCCAGCTTCGTTTGGAAAGCAAGATTGTTCCAGTTTATAAGATGGTAGATACTTGTGCGGCAGAATTTGACTCTGAAACACCATACTTCTATTCAACCTATGGTTGGGAAAACGAGTCTATCAAGTCTGATAAGGAATCTGTACTTGTCCTAGGTTCTGGTCCAATCCGTATCGGTCAAGGGGTCGAGTTTGACTATGCAACGGTTCACTCTGTTAAGGCTATCCAAGCTGCTGGCTACGAAGCTATCATCATGAACTCAAATCCAGAGACCGTATCTACAGACTTCTCGGTATCTGATAAACTCTACTTTGAACCATTGACTTTTGAAGATGTGATGAACGTCATCGACTTGGAGCAACCAAAGGGTGTTATCGTTCAGTTCGGTGGTCAAACAGCCATCAACCTTGCGGAGCCATTGGCGAAAGCAGGTGTGACCATCCTTGGGACACAGGTTGCTGACCTAGACCGAGCTGAGGACCGTGACCTCTTTGAGCAAGCTCTTAAAGATTTGGATATTCCACAGCCACCAGGACAAACGGCTACCAATGAAGAAGAAGCAGTTCTTGCAGCTCGAAAGATTGGCTTCCCAGTTCTTGTCCGTCCATCTTATGTACTTGGTGGACGTGCTATGGAAATCGTTGAAAACGAAGAAGACCTTCGTTCTTACATGCGCACAGCGGTTAAGGCTAGTCCTGACCATCCAGTCCTTGTAGACTCTTATATCGTTGGACAAGAGTGTGAAGTTGATGCCATTTCAGACGGAGAAAATGTCCTTATCCCTGGTATCATGGAGCATATCGAACGTGCTGGTGTCCACTCAGGTGACTCAATGGCCGTTTACCCACCACAAACCTTGTCGCAAAAGGTTCAGGAAACTATAGCAGACTATACGAAACGTCTAGCAATCGGCCTTAATTGCCTTGGAATGATGAACATCCAGTTTGTTATCAAGGATGAAAAAGTCTACGTTATTGAGGTCAATCCACGTGCCAGCCGTACGGTTCCATTCCTTTCTAAAGTGACCAATATCCCTATGGCTCAAGTAGCAACCAAGCTCATTCTTGGTCAAAAACTTGAAGAACTTGGCTACCAAGATGGACTTTACCCTGAAAGTACCCGCGTTCATATCAAGGCACCTGTCTTCTCCTTTACCAAACTAGCTAAGGTAGACAGCTTACTTGGTCCTGAAATGAAGTCAACAGGGGAAGTTATGGGTTCTGATACGACTTTGGAAAAAGCTCTCTATAAGGCCTTTGAAGCTTCTTACTTACACTTGCCAACTTTTGGTAACGTTGTATTTACCATCGCTGATGATGCCAAAGAAGAAGCCTTGGACTTGGCTTGTCGTTTCCAAAATATTGGCTATGGAATCCTCGCGACAGAAGGGACAGCAGCCTTCTTTGCCAGTCATGGATTGCAAGCCCAACCTGTTGGTAAGATTGGTGATGACGATAAGGATATTCCAAGCTTTGTTCGTAAAGGAAGAATTCAAGCTATCATTAACACAGTAGGAACAAAACGAACTGCAGACGAAGATGGAGAGCAGATTCGCCGTTCAGCTATTGAACACGGGGTGCCCCTCTTCACAGCCCTAGATACAGCTAACGCCATGCTCAAAGTATTGGAAAGCCGTAGTTTTGTCACAGAAGCAATCTAGTTGAGAAAAATTTTTCACAGTTAAAAAGCCAGCGTCAGAAAACGCTGGTTTTTTTCAATACTGTTCTTGCTTGTTTTAACTATCATGCTTTCCTTAAGAATCGTTTCAAAATGTGATGTAATAAGAATAAATTGGAAATAGGAAATTATTTTCATTATATTTTCAAAAATACATTAATAAAATAAGCAAAGACAAGATTAGAAAGTGAATATTCAGATGTCTTCTTACAAAAAGGTCTCTCTTTCTGAAATCAACCAATCTATTGAAACTCCGAATAACAATCATTTTTGCAAAATCTAAAAGTATTTTTGGGGACTGGAGTTCTTGTAGCAGTTGGTTATATGGATTCTGGAAACTGGATTACCAGTGTTGTTGGTGATGCTTCCTACAAGCATAGTCTCTTATTTGTTATTTTGATTTCATCCATTATCTCCATGCAGTTACAACAGATGGCTGGAAAGCTCGGTATCGTGACTAGGATGGATTTAGCGCAGGCAATCGCACATCATGCTCCCAAATGGTTCCGCTATAGTCTATGGTGATTTTAGAATTAGCTTTGATGGCGACAGACTTGGATGAGTTTTTTGGTTCAGCGATTGTCTTGAATCTTTTGTTTAAAATACCGATAAAGATCGCTATCCTACTAACCGTTTTAGATGTATTTTTTTTGCTTTTGTTGATGAAATTTGGTTTCAAGAAGATTGAAGCTATTGTTACAACCCTTATCTTAACCATATCAGGTATCTTTTCTTATCTGGTAGCTTTATCCAATCCGAGTATACAGGGGATTTTTGGTGGCTATTTACCGACTCCGACTTTATTTGAAAGTACTCTGCCAGGACATGAGAGTCAACTGACTTTGGCTTTAGGTATTGTGGGAGCAACAGTCAAGCCCCATAATCTCTATCTTCATTCATCCCTATCTCAAACAAGGAAGATAAACCATAAGGATAAAAAGGATGTTCGAAAAGCTGTTCGTTTTATGATCTGGGACTCAAATCTTCAGTTGCCCCTAGCCTTTGTTGGCAATTCCTTACTTCTAATTTTAGGAGCATCGCTCTTTTTTGATCATGCGTCTGAAATTTAAACTTTTCTCAAATGTACAATGCTTTACAGGATTCGACAATATAAGGAGCGATAGCCAGCTCAACTCTGTCTTGTTTGCTTTAGCTTTCTTAGCAAGTGATCAAAATTCTACTATCACAGGCACCTTGACTGGACAGATTGTTATGGAAGGTTTCTTGCATCTGAAATTACCTTAGTGGATCATTCGTATTGGTACAAGGATTTTTTCCTTGCTTCCTGTGATCATAGTTGGACATCAAGAAAGAACCTTGGATCAGTTATTGGTCTATTCACAGGTCTTTCTTTCCATCGCTCTTCCATTCTCAATTTTTCCCTTAATTTATCTGACCTCTAAGAAGTCAGTGATGGGAGAATTTACCAATGTCAAGTGGAATACAATCCTAGGCTACGCAGTTTCAATCATCTTGACCATTCTCAATATCAAGCTTCTTTTCGATATTTTTTAACCCCGTTTGAAATCAATTATAGTTTCAGCGTGATGGTTGACAAATAGAAAGTAGTAGTGATGGATTCATAAAAAGAAGAAAAAAAGAACAGTCGAAACTGTTCTTTTTTATCATTATTTGAGACCGTATTTTTTGTTGAAACGATCCACACGTCCATCTGCTTGAGTGAACTTTTGACGTCCAGTGTAGAATGGGTGTGAGTCTGATGAAATTTCCACACGGATCAATGGGTAAGTTTCGCCTTCGAACTCAACTGTTTCGTTAGAGCGTTTTGTTGAACCGCTAAGGAATTGGTAACCAGTAGTTGTGTCCATGAAGACAACTGGGCGATATTCTGGATGGATATCTTTTTTCATTTTGCAATATTTCCTTTCTGCCATGGTCTCTTTGCGAGCCATAGATTGTTACCATACTAGTCTATCAGATTCTGAAAAGTTTGGCAAGTATTTTATCAGTTTTTAAGCAAGTTTTTTAACTTTTGGTAGATGATTTCGTTTTCCTCTAGGCTATAGGAATTAGCACCACTTGCTAGCGGGTGGCCTCCTCCATCATGTTCTTTGGCAATTTCATTGATAGGATGGATTTTACTGCGTAAGCGGACACGGTAGTGGCCATCAGCCTGCTCTACAAAAATTCCCCAGAGACTCACACTGTCAATGCGTCCAGGTGTACCGACAATGGCTGCAGTTTCAGCATCGGTAACATTGAATTGTTTTAAGACTTCTTGACTCAGGATAACGCGCGCTGCACCATTTTCATCCACTTCCAGATGGTCATAGATGTAGCCTTGAAGTTTAGCAATTTTGTAGCTCATAGTGTCCATTTTGCGAGTGAGAGCCGAAAAATCAAAGTTCTGTTCTCTCAGAGAGGCAGCCAGGCGGAGGGTGCGTGCAGTGGTAGAAGGGTAGAGGAAACGACCTGTATCACCAACGATTCCTGCAAAGAGCAATTCAGCAGCGCGATCTGACAAGGCCAGATGGGTTGTTTCAGCAAATAGGGCAATCATCTCGCTAGCACTGCTTGAACTAGTATCCACCCATGATAGGTCACCATATACATCATCATTTGGATGGTGGTCAATCTTAATGAGAAAATCACCTTGACTATAGCGCTTATCATCGATACGAGCGGTGTTAGCCGTATCACAGACGATGACAAGGGCGCCTTGGTAGACACTATCTTCAACAAGATCCATCTCAGCCATCCAAGTTAGAGTTGGTTCATCATAACCTACAGCTTTGATGGTTTTTTCAGGGAAATGATATTCCAGCAAGGCTTTCAAGCCCACTTGACTTCCCAAGGCATCAGGGTCTGGTTTCATATGACGATGAATGATAATCGTGTCGTATTCTTTGATTTTTTCTAAAATTTGATGGCAAATTTCCATAAATAACCTCAATTCTTTCTCATTTCATTGTAGCACAAGAATTTTTATTTTTAAAATGAAAAAGATGTGATATAATGGAGAAAGATAAATTGAGGAGGACGATATGGCATTAGCAAAAATTGTATTTGCCAGTATGACCGGTAATACCGAAGAAATTGCAGATATTGTAGCAGACAAATTACGTGACTTGGGCTTGGATGTCGATGTTGATGAATGTACAACTGTTGACGCTTCAGACTTCTTGGAAGCAGACATCGCTATCGTTGCGACCTATACTTATGGTGATGGAGAATTGCCAGATGAGATGATGGACTTCTACGAAGACCTAGCAGATCTCAATTTGAATGGCAAAATCTACGGAGTGGTCGGTTCAGGTGACACCTTCTACGATGAATTCTGTAAGGCTGTTGATGACTTTGACCGTGTTTTTGTTTCAACAGGGGCAGAAAAAGGTTCAGAGTGTGTTAAAGTTGATCTTTCTGCCGAGGAAGAAGATATTGAACGCTTGGAACAATTCGCAGAAGAATTGGCTGCTAAAGTAGGATAAACATAAAAGTGCGCTGATGCAATCAATCAGTGCATTTTTCTTATCGAGAGTTGAGATTTTACTAGCCTATTTGGTGGCTTTTTGATACAATAATTCAAATAAAGGAGGAGACTGTATGGATTTAGATAGTATTCGTCAAGAAATTGATCAAATCGACGATCAAATTGTCAAATTGTTAGAAGAACGAATGCATTTAGTTGAAGGGGTTGTGGCTTATAAGAAGGCTTCAGGGAAACCGATTTTAGATACCAAGAGAGAAGCAATTATCTTTGAAAAGGTTAGGAGTCGTGTAGAGGACAAGCGCTATCAGGAGACTATTGTAGCGACTTTTTCGGACATACTCAAACGTTCGCGTGATTATCAGGATCAAAATATCAAATGAAAAAAGAACAATTTTATCCGCTAGGGATTTTCCTAGCTGCCATGTTGGGTGGATTGGTCCGTTACCTAGTTTCCACTTGGTTACCAGCCAGTCCAGATTTCCCTTGGGGCACCCTTCTTGTTAACTATCTGGGAATTTTCTGCTTGATTTATCTAGTAAAAGGTTATCTAGTTTATAAGGGAACCAGTAAAGGTGTTATTTTAGCACTAGGGACGGGCTTTTGTGGCGGTTTGACAACCTTTTCCAGTCTCATGCTTGATGCTGTGAAACTACTGGATACAGGGCGTTATCTTAGTTTTGTCATGTATTTGCTTTTGAGCATCGGTGGAGGACTGCTTTTAGCTTACTATTTAGGGAGGAAGAAATGGTAATCGTCTATCTTGCAATTGCTTGTGGTTTCGGAGCTTTAGTGCGCTATTTCTTTTCCCGCTATAATCAAGCATCTAAATTGCCACTCGGAACGCTAATAGCCAATCTTTTGGGTTGTTTTTTAATTGGATTATTCTACAATCATGTGGAATCTAAGGAAGTCTATGCTATTCTAGCAACTGGATTTTGTGGAGGTCTGACGACTTTTTCGACCTTGAATGATGAACTTCAAAGACTGTTAAGTGATAAGAAGGTCTTTTATTCTTACCTGACTTTGACCTACCTAGGTGGTTTGGTTGCGATTTTTTTAGGAATTCTGCTATAAATTTCTTTACTTTTTTGCGGAAATTTGGTAAACTGTATCTTGTGTGTAATGGACGCACAAAAATACAGTTTATCCGCTGAGGAAGTTTCCTCAAGATTGACAAAGATAGGAGAATAAAATGAATCCATTAATCCAAAGCTTGACTGAAGGTCAACTTCGTACAGATATCCCATCATTCCGTCCTGGTGACACTGTTCGTGTTCACGCGAAAGTTGTCGAAGGTAACCGTGAACGTATCCAGATTTTTGAAGGTGTTGTTATCGCACGTAAAGGTGCTGGCATCTCAGAAAACTACACAGTTCGTAAAATCTCTAACGGTGTAGGTGTTGAGCGTATCTTCCCAATCCACACTCCACGTGTTGAAAAAATCGAAGTTGTTCGTTACGGTAAAGTACGTCGTGCGAAATTGTACTACTTGCGTGCTCTTCAAGGTAAAGCAGCTCGTATCAAAGAAATCCGTCGTTAATTCGACTAAAAAACTCTGCTTCTTCAGCAGAGTTTTTATCTAGCTCCCTTAGTTCAATGGATATAACAACTCCCTCCTAAGGAGTAGTTGCAGGTTCGATTCCTGCAGGGGGCATTTTTAGAAATGTAAAGAAAGACAAAGAAAATTTAAAGTGTTTATTTAATGGGCAATTATCACAAGTTCATTTTTAAAAATAATTTAGTATTTTTTGTCTTTTTTGACCAAATTTTGAGCAAAAGTTATATTTTGATCAATGAGTACAGATAAAGTGGATCTGCATAGTAACTTTGACATCTATTAGTTAAAAAATAAGGACTTCCTTTGTTAGAATGTCCTTATTTTTATTATGTGACTATTAGTCCGTCTCGCTCCGTTAGGTGAGAGACAAAAAAACCACCCGCTATGCGGGTGCGCGTCGAAGGTTATACCAAAAAAACTCCGAACGCGATACAATAAAGGTGTTCAAGCCAATTGTAAAGCGAAAGGAGAAAAATATGGCACAAAAGGCTCATAGTTTATCGCACACAAAGTGGCACTGTAAGTATCACATTGTGTTCACCCCTAAGTATAGACGAAAAGTTATCTATAATCAATATCGAAGTAGTTTAGGCGAAATATTTCATCGCTTGTGTAGTTATAAAGGAGTTGAAAT
>NZ_NCVN01000016.1:0-37571 GCF_002096925.1 Streptococcus mitis
AGCTTATTTAATTTAGAAATGAGGTGTTAATTTATGTCGGAAACTACTTTAGTTGTCCAGCTTCCTAAAGAATTAGAGAAGCAATTACGTGCTCATTATGATGAGATGATTTCAAATGCTGTGGCAAGAGTATTTGAAGATAAAGAACTTTATAAACCCATGGTTCGTATGTCAGGTTTGTCTAGGTGGTTAGATGTATCTACGACGACAATCCAAAAATGGACAAAAGAAGGAATGCCAACCATGGTAATTGATGGAGTGACTTTATACGATAAAAGAGCAGTAACAAGATGGTTGAAGCAATATGAAAGATAGGTACTTGTATGAATGGTGTTCAGTGGATCAAGATAACAACAGATATATTTGATGATGAAAAAATTCAGCTAATAGAATCGATGCCAGAAGGAGATACTCTTATTGTAATATGGTTTAAACTTCTGGTGCTTGCAGGAAAGCAAAATAATAGTGGAATATTGAGTCTAGGAAATAAGGTATATTACACAGAAGAGATGCTTTCAACAGTGTTTAGACGAAAAGCTACATCGGTAAAATTAGCTCTCAGCATGTTTGAAGAATTTGGCATGATAGAAATCATAGATGGCGCTATTACCATTCCAAAATGGGAGAAACATCAGAATATAGATGGCCTAGAAAAGATTAGAAAACAAACAAGGGAACGTGTTGCTCGCCATAGACAAAAACAAAAAGCACTAATTAAAGGCGAGCCACAACTCATTTTAGACTGTAACGTTACAGTAACGGATGAAAATGAGAATGTAACGCAAGAGATTAAGAACGAGAGTAAGAATAAGAAAGAGATTGAGAATATACTGGATAATAGTTCTAGAAAGCCTGAAACTTATATTCCACCTAAATATTATTCTTTGTTAGAATCCATTTCTTATAAATACAATGATAGATTTTTGTATCCTAACAATTACACTTTAACACATGCTCAGAAGATGAAGATAGGTGAGTATTTAGCTAGTGGATATGTAACTAGTGATGAAGTCATTAGCATGATTGAACGGATTCCTGAGGATGCGACTTCTCCTTTAGCGTATTTATTTAAGTCTATGGAGAATTTAAAGCAGGAACGGATGTTGGAGTGCAAAACAATTGCTCATGAAAATGCCAGAAAGAAGTATATGATAAATGAGTAGATATCGGACTATTCTAAAGAAATTTTATATTACTGAAGAACAAAATGAAATAGCGAATAACTTAATTAAAATGACAAACCATCTAAGTTTTTCCTCTTATGCTAGAAAAATGTTGTTTAAACGTTCGCCTATTTATATTCAATTTGATTTTAAATCTTATCATGACTTTATATTTCAAGTAAGAAGGATTATCAATAACTTACGTCAGTTAGAAAGAATAGCGAAACAAAGTGAAGATTTAGATAATGTAAGGATATTTCACTGCTGTGTTGAGATGATGATTGGATATGAAAAGAAGACAAGCAAACAAGCAAACAAGTGAAAGAACTTGTGAAACGACTAAATAAGAAAACGAGGTGATAAAATTATGAGAATAAAATCGGTGTTGAAACAGGTATTTTTGACAGAAGAAGAAAATAAAAAATTAAATGATTGTATGAGGAAGGAAAATATTTGTAATTTTTCTGAGTTTGCTAGAAAAAAATTAATCCGAACAGATTTGAACATTCACAAAGTCTCTTTTGAAGGTTTAGTTCCTTTAACAGAAGAGTTGGAACAGGTAGGAAAGAATATCAATTCTATAGCCCGTCTTGCAACTGTAGTTGGGAGAATAAGCTATGAAAATAAAATGGATATGTCTATTATGATGCAAAAAATAGTTGACGTGATGGAGGAAAAAGATGTTTATTTTCAAAAGTAATATGGATAAGGATTTCGATCAGATATGCGAATACATACTGAAATTAAAGCGAGCAGAATTATTTCTTCATGGAATTAAACAACAAGATAAAACGAAGGCTCGTTTGTATCATGCGATGCTGGAATACTACGATGCTAACCATAAAAAAGAAAGCCATATGAGAATTTTAAAATAAGAAAGCGCTGTTAAATTTAACAGCGTTTTCTTATATATCTTCTTAAAAAAATTGTACACACAAAGTACAGCTAAAGTGATTTTTTTGATCATTTTATCGAAGGGGAGAGATTTCTCATATTATGACTTTGCGAGCTCAGAGTCTGTATACACACACTCCTAAAATCACCTCCAAAGTTTGTATACACAAAGTGTATGTACTTTTGAGGTGATTTTCATTTTGGGGAAGTCCCCAAACCCTTAATGATATTATTGTTGATTTATTGCGATCATTACTTGTTCAGCAATTGCTTTAGCCAGTAACGGTGGAACAGCATTACCTACCTGAGTAAACTGGGGTGTTTCTTTTGCTCGCTTATCACCCCCTGTTGTACGCTTACCAAGAAATTCAAAACTATCATCAAACGATTGTAGACGAGCCATTTCTCTTACAGTTAAAACTCGATTAAAAAATGGGTGGATATAGTCATCCGGTAATGTTACCATAGTTGGTGAGACGGTATCTTGATTAAGACGAACTCGAATACTCTTTTTGGTAAAGATAGCTTCGGTTGCAGCAGGAGTTGAATCACCATCTTTTAACATTTTTAAAAACTTATTTTCTGTTATTTCTAAGTTTAAATGATTCTTAATTTCATTCCAAAATAGTTCGGCTTCCTCAAATGAGGATTTTAACCTAAGTGCTAGTGATTTTAGGATATTTTTTTTAGTTGAATCGTTTTTATCATTCATAGACAACAATCCCAGCTGACGATTAGTGAATTGCAACCATTTTTCAGACTTGAAACTTTCTTGGAGCAAATCTTGGTTTTTAAGTTGCTTTAAAATAATAGGTTGATTAGCTTTGCCATTTAGTTGGAACAAACTATCAATAAATAGGTTTGGATAATCCCTTTTTAATTCTACTTTTTCTAATTGGATTCTATTAACTGCTTTGGCTCTGTTCTCACCTTGTTGGTATAATGAAAAACGTTGTGTAACAATGTCATCATGCTTCGACATTTCCATATTCAATGGATTATCAGCTGCAATAGGTTGTCCATCTGTGTTAGGAGTTCTTCCTAATCGACTTTGTATCGAATAATTTGTTTCATAACTAAATTCCCCATCATAAAGATTACCTAAAGCATCATAAACAGTAACATTTGGGATATCATTATCACTCTCTGGATATTTAATAGGGGCTACATCGTTTCGGTATGCTAAAAATACAACTCGATTTCTTTGTTGTGGTATACCAAAATTTGCAGCATTTAGAACTTGAACATCAAGTAAAGTGTATCCTAGCTCGTCCAACTCAGATCTAAGAATAGATTGAACCAAATTTTGTCCTTTGTAAACCCTATTATCGAGTACGCTTGGGAAATCTAACATTTGCATATCCAAAATACCAGTTACATTTTCCATAACAACATAACGTGGCATGATATCTTTAATAATACGCAAATATTCGTGGAAGAGCATATTTCTAGGATCTTTGCTATCTCGTTTTCCTAGACGGCTGAAGCCTTGGCAGGGAGGGCCTCCGAAGATAACATCTACAGTTCCTTTTTCAAAGATATTTCCATATTTCAATGAGTTGATTGATTGAAAGATTTTGTCAGAAGTCAGTTCTTTTATATCAGCGAGTTCAAAGTGGGTGTCAACACCATCAATTAAACCTAATTGTTGATGTCGGTTGGTATATGTTTCTTTTACCATAGTGCTTTTATCGCTAGAAAAGATAATATCAAAACCAGCTTGGATGATTCCTTCGCTAAATCCTCCAGCACCGCAGAATAAGTCTATTGCATAGGGCATAATTTACCTCGAATTTTGTATTTACTACCTTAGTAGTATATCAGAATTTTTTTGAAAAGTCCAGGGATTACTTTCTACTTGTATATTCGTAAAAGAATTAAGAAACAGTCAAAATGTAAACTAAAATGAATTATTTAGTTGCTTAAAGTTGTAATATAAAGAAAATGAGAATTGGAGAGTTATTATGGAGCGATATGTAAAAGAAAATATTGAACGATTGCTGTATTCGAGTGAATTATCGCAAAGTGAGTTAGCTAAACAGACAGGACTTAGTAGGCAAACGATTAACAAATTATTATCTCCAAATACTAATTATAGTCCTAAACTTTCAACCTTGGTATTGATTGCTAATGCTTTATCAATCAATTTTCCAGAACTTTTGATTAGAACCGACAAGATCAGTGCTTCCAAAGAATTTTTTTCTAATTCTGTGGAGGAATATCAAAATATTCTTATACAAAATGTCAAGCTATATTTGAGAAGATGGAATCAATTTTCATTGAGTACTTCAGATGGAGTTAGAGAGTCTACTATAAGCAATCTTGTAAATGGTAAATATTCAGATATTTATTTTTCAACAATAGAAAGTCTTGCAGATGAAATGGAAGTTTCACTGGCTGATTTATTTAAGAGAGGAGAAAACTAATGCAATTTATTCCGTATGATGATGAGTTAGAGGTTATTAATACAATACACAAGTACAATTCTAATGACTATACTGTTATAAGATTGACGCAAACCATGCTAAATAAAAATATTATTGATGCAAACGGTTTTTTAAGAAAATTGCTGTTAGATAATGATTTATTGGATTTTAAAAACTTAACTTCAAAAGTTTACCTGACAGCTAATCTGGTGTTGGCTGATCAGAAACACGAAGTAAAAATAAGTTTCTATAAAGCCAATAAAAGAGGTGACGAGAGATTCTGGATATACGGGTTAGGAGAGTTCATTAGGTCATCTCAAATCAATGTCAACGACATGATTTACATTACTGTAGATAATCAAAAAATATTAACTTTATTTAATGTCACACGTAGTATTCCTAGAAGTCGTACAATTATACAGATATTTGGACAAGATAAAGTAGAGGCTTCATTAAATAGGTTGATTCCGCAGATGAAAGCCATAGCAAAACAAGGATTTCATAGAAACTCAAAAGGTGCTGGTGAAATTGCACCGAAGGATGCTGGGGACACTCTGGAGTCGCTTTTGGGAATTAAAGTTAATAATAGTCAAGAAGCTGATTTTGAAGGAATTATTGAATTAAAGTCAAAATCTTCTAAAACATTGGATACCTTATTTACTCTACGTCCTAATTTTGAAGGAACACCTGTTGCAGATTTTGAACCGAATGATAGAAGTAGAGTATCAGCATTTGCTCGCCTATATGGTTATGATTCAGATAAACATTTAGGATATAAGAGCTTGTATATTACAATAGGTGCAGAAGAAAATCCTCAAAATAATCAAGGATTCTATCTGGAAGTTAATGATAGAGACAATATTGTTGAACTACGAAAACAAGAAAACAAGAAGAGTATTTTGGTTGCTTTTTGGAAATTCGAAGCATTAGAGGAAGAATTACATAAAAAACACCCAGCAACTTTATGGGTGGAAGTTGAATCCAAAATGGATGGCGAATTAGGTTATTTCAAATACGTTGAAGCAGAATTAACACGTTCACCGCAATTTATGACTTTTCTTTCTCTGATAAAATCAGGAGCTATTACCTATGACTGGCGTGGCTATACGACCCCGTTGGGTAAGTATGCTGGTAAGAATCATGGTAATGCTTGGAGGATTAAGAAAAAGAAAAGAAGTTTGTTATTTGGTAGTACAGAAAAAATTAAACTTGAAGATTGAAGGTGAGTAATAAGATGAATTCTGACCAATTTTTAAAAGATATTCAAGGAAAAAATGTCAATTTTTTGATAGGTTCAGGAGCTTCTTCAGGATTAATTCCTACATTGTGGATTAAGCCAATAGAAAAGTCTTTTGAAGAATTATTGACTTCAAAAAATTATGACGAAAATCAACGAAAAGTCCTTTATTTCATTTGGTTTGAGCTTTGGATACGTAAAACAAAGATTTTTGATTTTGATGCAAGTAATAAAGTTCATAATCAATATAAACGATTTGTTCAAAATTTAATTGATTTTCTTAATAATGAGGGTTTTGATAAACCTAAAAGAGTTAATATATTTACGTCGAATTATGATACGTTATTTGAAATGATATTTGATAAACTAAGTAAGGAAAATAGATTAACTTACTTCAATGATGGTAGTCGGGGGTTCTTCAAAAAGTTTATTTCGACAGAAAACTATCACTTGAAGATATCTCATTCTGGAATGAGTGACTCCTTTCAACGGGAGATTCCAACTATTAATTTGTTGAAAATTCATGGATCTGTAACTTGGATTAATTCAAACAATGAGATTGAAGTAAATTTAGAAAACAAAATATTCGAAAAACTTTGTAATTCGAGCGATAGAATTATCAATTTAATAACTGAATTTAATGATAATAATGTGAGCACTGAAGATAACCTATTGGACCCAAAAAAATATGAAGAAACTCTTCTTTTTGGAAGTTTGACTGAGGAGAAATTAAGTGAGGAATTATCTAGAATATTTGAAAAATTCTCCGATGAAGTGGAGTCGTTCTATCGATTATATAAAACATTTCCAGTCGTAAACCCTACAAAGGAAAAATTTTCAGACACTGTTTTTCAACAACATTACTATCAGTTATTGCGGATGCTAAGTTTTGAATTGGAAAAAAACGATAGTGTTTTAATTGTTTTTGGTTTTTCGTTTTCTGATGAACATATCTTAGAGATTGTACGTCGTTCAATAGTTAATCCCAAACTCAAGATTTATGTTATTGCTTTTAATGAAGGTGCGAAGAAGCAAATAAAGGAAAAATTGGGAAATTTAGGAGGAAATATTATAGAGTATCTTCCGTCTATCTCATCTCCAGATGGCAATGAAGTTCAAGGAAATTTTTCATATCTTAATTCATTATTTGATGCAAAGGGGAGTGACAAATGACGAATGAAAGTTATGTAGTAGGGACTGTAAGAGAAATTAAGGGAACAAATGTGGTTATTCGATTATTTGATAACTCATCACAAATGACCTATTTCTTTAATGGGAAACGTTACTCGGGTATTATGATTGGATCATATATTGGAATTAAACGTGGTCATTATACGATAGTAGTAAAAATTGAAAAAGAGTATGCACAGGATGTTCTAAGAGACACAACAGTTCAGGAGTTTTCTAAAGACAGGTTCTTTAGAGAATTGGAAGCAAAAGTAATTGGAAGCTTTGTTCGTGAAAAATATATATCAGGAATGGTGGCTTTTCCGCAAATATTTAATGACGTTATTCTATTACCAAATGAGCAAATAACCTCTATAATAAGTGGTGAAAGTTTGGGAGATAATAGATTGCCTTCGAATCCGAATTCATATTTTACTATAGGAGAAATATGGCCGGAAGGTATCCCCTATAAGGTTAATTGGACAACGATTTTTAATACTCACATTGCGATTTTTGGTAATACTGGAAGTGGTAAATCTAATACTCTTGCTAGACTTTATAGTAATCTATTTGATTTAAATAAGAAGAATATCTTAACGTTTGGTAAATCTAAGTTTGTAGTTCTTGATTTTAATGGTGAGTATGTAGGGCATAGAGTATTGACTGATAATAAGAAAGTGTATAATCTAAACACTCAAAATTCGGGGGGTGATAAAATTATAGTGCCTGCTAATAAATTTTGGGATAAAGAAATGTTATCCATTTTATTTGGCGCGACCGCACAAACTCAACAGCCTTTTTTAAATAGATTATTAAAGTATTACTTTTCAAAAAATAATTTTGAAGAGAATGTGTTAGAATATTTTTATAGAGCTTTTAAAACAGTTTATACTTCTACATCAAAAGAATCTTTAGATTTACTAAAATATGCACTGGATGTTTTAGAAATAAATCATGAAAGTTTTTCTACATGGATTGATTTCAGTGCTTTTAATCCGTATAATTCAAATGGTTATTACAGCATGCAAGAATTGTCTGGTTGGAAAGCAAATAATAATAGGTGGTATTGGAATGCTGATGAAAATATGGAAGCATTAGAACAAGAAATTGGAAATATAAAACAACGGATTTCAATGTTTATGACGTTGGAGTCAAAGGAAAAAATCAAAAATCCTATTATTCAACTGCGATTGGCAGCTTACTTTCAGATGATTTTTGATTTGTCTCGTCATACTATACAGTATGACCATATTTCACCTCTTATTCATAGAATCGAGGCACGTTCCAGTGATTTTGATAAAGTTCTTCAGATTGAAATGTTACCAGAAAATGATTCTCAAGAGTTATTTGCTGATGGGAATGTAAATATTGTTTCGTTAAAAAATATTAATAAAGACATAAAAATGTTGTTGCCAATGCTAATTGCTAAAATTAGTTATGATATACATAGAGCTAGATTTGAGCAAGATACTATATTTAATCTTATTATTGACGAAGCGCACAATATTCTTTCGGAAAATTCTACAATTGAATCTGAAAAATGGAAAGACTATAGATTGGATGTTTTCGAAGAGATTGTAAAAGAAGGGCGGAAATTTGGATATTATCTTACAATAGCCAGCCAAAGACCTTCTGATATCTCTCCGACAATTGTTTCACAGATTCATAACTATTTTATCCATCGATTGGTAAATGATAATGATTTAAAATTACTAGATAGAACAATGACATCTTTAGACTATATTTCAAAGTCAAGTATTCCTAATCTATCTGCTGGACAAACAATAATCACAGGTGTTTCTTTTGATTTACCAGTAATTGTTAAGATTACTCAACTTCCAAGGGAAGAATCTCCAAATAGTTCAAATAGTGAGCTACTGAAAATATGGAAGGTCAAAAACTATAAATAAAATAAGGTGGTATAGTTTATGATTTTAAAATCAAATTAACTGAGTTACTTTTGGGAGTTAATAGCTTAAAAGTAGGTTATTTCTCAATTGCATAAGCTCCGAAAACTAAAAAGTGATAACCCTTTGATAACCTCTTGATTTTTAAAAGGGTTATATATGTAAAAATTGAGGATTTATCTCTTAAAAGAACTTGATTTCAGTGATAATTTACCATAAATATCATAATGTAGAAAAAACCAGGTCTTAAGAAAGCTCGTAAAGCATCACAATTTAGTAAACGTTAATTCGAAAGAATTACTATACTTACAAAGAGCACCTTTCGGGGTGTTCTTTTTTGTACTTTCTTGATAAATTGGTGCAATTGACACAGTTGTTGCGACTTTAGTCGCTTACAAATGTGGCTGCAACCTGACGAGGTCAGTTGCCTCAAAACGTTAATCAATACGATTATATCAACGTTTCAAAGCACTCAAGAGTTTACCTCATGGGTGCTTTTTTTATGTTTTTTGAAAAAGTTCACCTCAAAGTTTACCTTATTGTTTTAGAGACTTTAAAGCAAATTCACCTACTGTCATAGGAACTACATTAGAAGTGTTGACATAAGTCTTTGTTGTAATCGTTTCACTATGCGTTAGTGCTTTATAGGTTCCATAGTTTAATCCAGTTTTAGCTATTTTATTATTTCTTGAGTACTAGCTTCTCAGCAAAAACGTTGAGAGCAGGTGCGACAGAATTTCCATTCAGCGAAGTATCCGATAAGAAAATAGGATTAACTGCTTCAACAAGAGCATCTTCTGGAAAGACAGTGGTAGAAGCAGGTGTAATAACGTGGAAGGCACCATGAGTTTCACTATTTAGAATATGTCTTTGGTACTTTCCTTCTTTACCAAAGACATAACGAGGAGCGTTTCCTAATTTCTCATAGTAAGCTGGGCCGATAAATTCTGGTTTCATTTTAAAGTTTCTGGGATCATAAGTTGTTTCCTTTCTGATTGTAAAATAAAAAGAGTTAAGCTGGTAGCTTCACTCTTGAGTAGTAGTGAGTAGAGAGTTAACGTTTAAACATTCTAGTATAGAATGCCACTTCGGAATGAGAAAATCCTGTAACAAGTGATTTCTTTGCTAAAGACTCTAAATCATTCAAAGATTGAGTGTATAACTGTGCGGTTAGCTTATCAGATGAACTGAATATTCTATATGTAAATGTGTAATTATCGTAAAGTCGTTTACATTGTAGTGCGAAAAAAGTTTGTCATAGTTTTATCCTTTATTATAAATGTAAAAAAGCTACTAAGAAAACAGAAGACTTAGTAGCTTGAGAGTGAGTCTATCAAGGTAGATAGACAGCAGTAAAGAAAAGTTATTGGTTGAAGGATTCCTCCTTCACGGTGGCAAAGTTTAGCAAGGTGCATTGCATGAATTACCATCGCTTTCCCAGCCAACCACAATAGGTAGTCATTATCATACCCATTGGGTTCTCTTACGCCCTTTGGCGAAGCCAGTTCACTTTACTATTCGGAAAAGTGCGAAAGTCCGAAATGCGTTGAAGTCCACAAATAATGTTTTAAATCTTCACTTCAACCATCAAACAGACTTGACTTTTCTTTTCAAAACGTTTACAATAAAGGTACGAAGTTTAGTGTAGTTTTGGCAATCAGTCTTCTGGTTGTCAGACGCACTTTTTATTTAATTGTCAATGATCGTGATTTAGCCTTGAAGATAAGGTTATTATTTTCAATTGTTATACAACTATTAGTTGTTGGTTATATTTTACAACCGTTAGTTGTAAATGTCAACGGTTTTCTGCAAAATTTTAAAATATTTTTTTGAGGTCACATATGGAATTCGCAGAACGATTGAAAACACTAAGGAAACAAGTTAAACTAACACAGACTCAAATAGCTGAAAAAATAGATATTTCCCAACAAGCATATGCTTCATGGGAACGTGGAGCAAAAAAACCAACACAAGAAAATCTTGTTAAGATTGCACAAGTTTTAAATGTGTCCGTTGATTATTTAGTTGGGAACTCAGAAGAAAAATCAGATGAATTAGATAATATTGAATTGCTTTTCCGTATGAACTCAAAAGGCTTGACTGATGAGGAAAAGGAAATTTTTAAGAAAGAGTTGATTGAATTTATGGAAATTAGGAAGAAAGCGTTTGAAAAGTAAAGAATAGAACGAAGTTGGTAAGTATTAAACAGTTTATACTTTAAGTATTGTATTTGTATTTAATTAAAGGGAGCTTTTGTAGTGCTGAAAAAGATAATTCAACAAAAAGATAATGTACCAATTTTAATAATTCATTTTATACTTTTTTTTATTGTAGGAATTATTTATTGTTTTTTTAATATAGAGAGTGTAGAAGTAGCCTATTTTATTATTTCTATCTTTATTATTTTAAAGCTAATCTGTTTTATTTATCTTTCACTAAGGAAAAAAATTATTGTAAAAATAGCAAATTTAACAATAACAGTTTTTTTAGGTTTTATAGACTTTCTAATTTTAACTGAATTAGTACTTTTTCTTATGGATCACAACAATCTGAATTTTAATATTTCTGATCTTATCTATTTAATTATTTTTATAGTACCCCTGATATTTATTATGCCCATGTTGGAAGCTTATCTAATGAAAAGTACGAAACCAGAAAATATACTCCCTATCATAATTGTTGCATTTTGTGAAGTTATACTTGGAACGATATTATATTTTATTGATCCCAAAGAATCAGCAATTATATCAGCATTTAGTGCATTATTTATATTTTTGTTAACACCTGAAAATTTGGAGGTTTTATTAAACATAAAAATATCGAAATATAGGGCACAACAAATTTCGTTCATTAGATCTAATTTAATATTTTTGATTCCAATTATGTACATAATAGCAAAAATGATTCCGATTTCTACGTGTGTTAATAATCCTTTGGAGATTGTACAACAGCACATATATCGCTTATTCTTCTTACTAGTATTGTGGGTAATTACAGTATTTTTAATTTATTTGCCAAATAATAGACAGTCTATTCAAAAGTATCTTGGTTCACCTTCTAACCAGGTAGAACTAAATGGAAATTGGAATATGATTATAAAAAATAAATATACTAAAAAAGATATTATTGTAAGACAATCCTTATTGAATATAGATGGTAGAAGACTAATGTATCATAAGACAATTTTTTATTTAAATAAAAAATCGGAGGTACTGAATGATTATGAAGAAAAAGTTGGGAAAATAATAAAAATTGATAGTGAACAAATAATTTTAGAACTTGATAATAAAGGTGAGAGAAAATCTTTACGAAATAGTAAGAGTTATATAAAATTTATCAAGATTGGAAGTAAAGAGTATAATAATTTTAAACAAAAATATAAAAAGGAAAATGCAATATTTCGTAACATTAAAATCTTGGATCCAATTACTCAAAAAGATATAGAAGTCACAAAATTTATTAGTTATACAGACAAAAACTACTTTATTGAAGCAAATAGTAAAACAAGTGATGAATATAAACTTGAAAACGATATGTTGGTTGGGTTGAAAAGTAATGAGGAGTCTTTAACGTATCTAGATACTTATGAATCAGATACATTTTACTAGTGGACAGTCGTCCACTTTTTTTATATAATACACTCAACCTATTTGGTTTAGTTGTTGCGAATTATGACTTAAGGGAGGTACTGTTCGTTGGATGAATTGTATTCAAGGGTAAGTGAAATAACAAAACAGGCCCTATATTCTTTTATGAAAGAAGAAGAAATTTCAACCCTAAATTATCACTTTCGTTACTTTTTTGACCATTGCATTTGTAATAATAATATCCAAGTAATTAGTCATCACTTTTCAAATCATAAGATTGAAGGTTTGACAGTTATTGATGAGTTTGGTATTAGTTTTTCCTATGAAGAAGACAATCCAGTGACTAAGCGCCACTTCACCTTATGTCATGAGCTGGGACATTTTATTTTAAAGCATGAGGGGTCTTATTTTACAGAATCTGTGGATAATAACGAATCAGAGTTGGAACGAGAAGCCAACATTTTTTCAGCTATTATACTTATGCCAGATATTGTTCTGTTGTCTAAAATTTATTATTCCTGTGATACCTTTCAAAAGATCAGTTTCAAAACGGGCACTTTCTTTTCGTTTAATTGACTTATTAAGGCACTATGAAGTAGATGATGAGTCAGCCATTAAGCAAGCAGTTGAAGAATATATAGACGGTCAGAATGCTTCTCTTCATCACTATTTTCATCAAGTAAAAGAAATTTTGATTGCAGAATTTAATAAGTATCAACCGTCTCTGTTATTAAGCTTAAAAAAGAAAATGAACAAACAAATTTTGTGACTAGTCAAGAATTACCAGAATTATTAAATCAAAATTGTTGGCATGAGACTAGAGCTAAAAAGGGATTAAAAGTGTGGCTTGTTTATAACAAGGGGAAATCATTAGCCTATGTTTGGGATAATGAAAAATTATCTGAAACAGAAGCAAGAAAAAAGGCAAATTTAGAACTATTAAATATATTATATAAAAATCAAAGATAGGTAAAAATAGCTAAAGCTAATTTAAAGAGATATTGAGATGAGGTAAGTGGAGTAAATGAATTTAACTAGTTCTCCTTATAAATACAAATAAATACAAAGATTTATTAATGTCCCCCTTAGTTAAAATTTTTTCAAAGTGATATTCTGCTTTTTTTAAACCTTAGAATAATTATATAAATTACTAAAAAGCGTATAATATATAGAGAGAATAGCAAAATCTCAAGCAATATGCAACTTTATTTGATATAATAAAAAGTGATAAACTTAAGGAAGTGAAAAATATGGCAAACGAAGCAACAGCAACTGATCAATATGTCAGAAGAGAGATAGAAAAATTTGGTGTCCGGTATGATGAGCAAGGTTCCTCTCATCCAGAAATTGCTAAAGCACTAAAAGGAGCTAGCAAACAAGGGAAATCTGGGATTGGAAAGCCTGAATTTGTTATGCAAATTTCAGATTATCTTATTGTTATAGAAGATAAAAGAGACAATGATAAACTTATCAATCTTACTACAGATGGTTCTATTGCAAAAGATATTCCATCATTATCAGGATATGCTGTAAATGGTGCGGTGCACTATGCAAACCATATCGTAACGAAGACAAGCTCTTTTGATGAAGTAATAGCAATAGGTATTACAGGGGATGAGGAATTTCATAGCATTCAACCTGTATTAGTTTCTATAACTGAAGAAGGAATTACTGAAGAAAAACTTCCGAAGTTAATTGATCTTCAGGAACTTCACCCGGACAATATAAATGAATGGTATTCAGTAAATGTACTTAAAGAATATTCTATTGAGCAAAAACGCATTTTCGAATTGCAAAATGTTTCAAAAGAATTACATGAAGATTTACGGAACTATGCATCTCTCGAAGGTGAGAATAAGGCAACAGTTATTTCGGCAATTCTTTTAGCCCTTAATGAGGAAGATTTTGATATCAAAAAATTAACGGGTAATAAGTATCCTAAAAAAACTGATGGTATTGAGGACACAACAAGGCCAGTAATTGATAATGATGGAATGAGAATTCTAAAAGCAGTTAAAGATTACATTGCATCTGAAGGTGTTATGCCGGAAGACAAGGTCAATATTCTTCTCACTAAGTTCTCGTTTTTAGAAACTAATGTCCGGCTGAATGAAAAAAACGGGACATTAGGAGTTACACCGCTTCATTATTTTACTAAAAAACTACAAGATAAAGTTATCCATCACTTTAAACAAAATACAGATTACGATATTTTGGGTAATTTCTATGGTGAGTTTGTGAAATATGGTGGAAGTGATGGGAATGGTCTTGGAATTGTTTTGACGCCTCACCATATTACGACTCTTATGACGGAATTAATTGATGTGTTACCGACTGATTATGTATTGGATCCTGCTTGTGGTAGTGGCGCTTTTCTGATTTCTGCAATGAATAGAATGACTAAACTAGCGAAGAATAAGGATGAAATAAAGCATATTAAGCAGCATCAGCTACTGGGGATAGAGTTACAGGAGAAGATGTTCACTGTAGCAACAACGAACATGATTTTACGAGGCGATGGTAAAAGTAATCTACAGTTAAATGATATGTTTTCTGTTGCTGGTGAAGATACACAGAAGCAGAAAGTAAATAAAATTTTATTTAATCCACCATATTCTCAAGGGAAAACAGACAAAACTCTAACAGAAATCAATTTTATTCGTCACGCTTTGGATATGCTGGTGACTGGGGGGAAATTAGCGGTGATTGTCCCCCAATCAACGATGGTTGGTAAATCTAAGGAAGAAAAAGAATACAAGAAAAAAATTCTTGAAAAACATACTTTAGATATGGTAATTACTGTAAATAAAGATACCTTCTATGGCGTGGGGACTAATCCTGTTATCGCGGTTTTCGAGGCAGGGAAACCTCATGATATCGAAAGAAAAAAAGTTAAATTTATTAATTTTGAGGAAGATGGTTTCGTTGTAAGAAAACATATTGGTTTGATTGATGATGGTACAGCAAAGAAAAACAGACGTTACTTATTTGATGTTATTAATGGAAATGAAGAGAATTACACGACAAAGTTTATGGTGAAATCGACAATCCAAGCAGAGGATGAGTGGTTACACAGTTTTTACTACTTTAATGATGAACCGCCAAGTGATACTGATTTTGAAAAGACTGTTGCAGATTATCTGAGTTTCCAATTTGATATGTATACCCATGGTAGAGGCTATTTATTTGAAGAGGTACAGGATGAAGAATAGAAAATGGAAAGAGTTTAGACTCGCAGAGTTATTCCAAGTAAAACGTGGCAAACGTCTTGTCGAAAGTAGTCGTATTGCAGGGATGCGCCCATTTATAACAGCAGGTTTTCATAACAGTGGAATTGCTAGTTTTATTGCAAATAGTGAGCAGGAAATTTTTCCTAAAAACACAATCACGATTGATATGTTTGCAAATGCATTTTACCGTAATTATTCCTATAGTGCAGATGATAATATTCTAGTGTTAATTAATGATGATATTTCAGAAAACTGTAAATTATTTATTACTTCAGTTTTTGATAATGCAAATCAATTTAGTTATGGAAAACAGTATAGACTAGGAAATTTTAAAAGGCAGAAAATTATGCTTCCTGTTACAAATTACGGGACGCCTGATTGGGCATTTATGGAAGAATACGTTCAAATTAAATTAAATAAAATCAAATCAAGGCTACCTATCGACTTCCTAGACCAAATAAAATAACAGATTTTAGAGAATTAGACGAAGTTAAGTGGAAAGAGTATTTCTTGACAGATATATTTGAAACTATTAAACGAGGTAAACGCTTGAAAAAATCTGATCATATTTCAGGTAACATTCCTTATATAAGTTCAACAAAAATGAATAATGGGTGCGACGGTTTCTTAGGAAATCAAAAAGGGGTTAGAAAATTTAGGAATTGTTTAACAATTGCTAATAGTGGAAGCGTTGGAAGTGTATTTTACCATGATTATCAGTTTATAGCCTCTGATCACGTTACAGCTTTGGTAAATTCCAAATTGACCAAGCAGCAATATCTCTTTATTGCTAGTCGTATGTCAAAAATTGGTGAAAAGTATTCATTCAATCGTGAAATGAATGATGAAAGAATACAGAGAGAAAAAATACAACTTCCAGTTGGTATAAATGGTCAACCAGACTATGACTATATGGAACAGTATATGAAACGTATGGAAAATAAAGTAATAAAAAAATAGGGATGAGCTAATGTATATCAGTATTTCAAGTGAAAGTACTATTGAAAATATTTTTTCAAATTTTTTAATTATTGACGGAGAAACTTATCAATTTTCTATCCCTTTGTACCAGAGAGAATACTCTTGGAGAGAAGAGCAGTGGAGAGAGACTTTTGATGACCTTATTCATTCGTTGAATAAGCCTGATATGGATACGGATTATTGGGGAAATATTATTGTTTTTAAAAATGATGCGAACAGGGAATTTGAAATTGTAGATGGGCAACAACGATTAATAACACTGTTGTTGCTAATCTTATCTGTTGGAGAGATCAATAAGCCAAATGGCTTTTTACCGTTAAAATTTAAAGGTGATAATAATGAGTTGTGGTTGAAAATAGCTTCAAAACTTCGTTTAAGACAGGATGAGAAACGCCATGCGTTTAATCAAGCAATAGAATTTTTTGAAGAATGTATTAGAGAAGAAGGCTTAGATGCAAACCAGTTATTACAACATATTCAAAAAACAAAACTTTCTATTGTGATTGTGGATGACGAACTTGAAAGCAACTTACTTTTTGGACGTTTAAATACACGAGGCCTACCTTTAGGTCAGGTGGATTTGATTAAGCATAAGTTGTTCTATGCTACAAAAAGAAGAATGGCACCAACAGGAAATGATGAGGTATTAGAAAAGTGGAAGGCACTTTTTTTAACTACAAAGGATTTGAATACAACTATAGATCAGTTTTTGGAAAAATGGTGGGAAGTTCACTACGATTTAAATAACGAAACCTTATACTCGTCTTTTCAACAAAAATTAATTTCAGATGACTATTTATCGTTTTTAGAGTCAGTTTTAGCTTCTTCTCAACAAATCTTAGATTTAAAAAACAATAGCACAGGGACCGATAATAGAATTGGACGAAATTTGAAATGGCTATTGAAAATTTCTCAATCGGAGCAACTTTGGATGGTACTAATAGCGTTAGAAGATACAGTATTACCATCAAAAAGAAGAATTGATTTTTACGAACAATTAACGGTGTATGAATTTTGTAGGGCGATATCTTCTCAATCCGATTTCTCAGAACTAGATGATATATACTATGATTTCGCCAAAAATTTACTTAGTGAAGTAGCTGGTAATCGAATGAATGGCAATGAAGTAATTGTTGAAATTGCAAAAGTAACCCAAAAAATGGTAGAACTTTTGCCTGACTTACCTGACTTCATCGATGACTTTTCAGCCTTGAGGTTTGATGATAGTGGTAGATGGGAATGGGAAGGTATAAGTCATGAACAAATGCTTTCTAGATATGCAATATATACTCTGAATAACTGGTTAGATACAACTAATCATGGAGCTGGTGTTGAATATCGAACTAAGGATGATGATGAGTATTCGATAGAACATATAAGAGCAAAACTGCATGCAATTAGCGCGAGTTCCCATGAATATTTAATTGGTAATCTTGTAGTGCTGGAAAAACAAATAAATAACGATTTGGGAGATATAGATGTTGATGAAAAGCTATCTGAATATAAAAAATCCTCCTATCCCCAAATGAAAGAGTTTCTGATTAAAAAAGAGAGAAAACACGGAACTGCATATCGTAGAAACAATATGATGGAATGGAATAAGAATGGATTTGGTGTTTCAGATATTGAAAATAGAGGAAGATATTTAGCGAATTCATTCTACGAACGAATAGAAGAAATCTTGGGTATGAAATAACAATGTTATCTGCTTCGAAATAACTGTTTTTCGGAAATATAAAGAGATATAGAAATTTCCAGGAGTGACTTGTAACTTCTTTCAATCCTATGGCATATTTATATGCTGTTTGAATCGTCTCGATGAGAGTACAACTTTTTGAAACTTTATGAGGCATTGAGCTATGCAACCAAGTTTTATAAAAAATTAGAATCTGACCCAAAATAAATTTCAACAAGGTTTCAAAACACTTAGTCCCTATCCAGATTTGGATAGGGTTTTTCATCATTCCAAATTCGAATTAAAATTTCAACACTTGCTTTTAAATGGAATAGTTCAGTTGTTATATCGCTGTTAGTGTGGTTGTTTTCTATTTGGTAACAATGGCGTTTGATATGCCATAATGCTCTTTGGATGTTATTTTCTTTTATATTTTTCATGGTTATATCATATCAAAAGAAATTATATGATTACTCTAATAATTCTCAAATGATAAAAAATAACTCTGAACGGTATATACAGATTATAAACAAGTATTTTAAAATGTTTTACGGATACAAAAAAGAACACTCAAAAGTAGTGTTCTTATGAATTAAGTAAAGTTTCCACTAATTCTCGAGGATATTATTGATAACCATACTTTTTTAAAGCTTTTTGATAAGCCTTGCTATCTTTTTTATAATAGTCGTGCCTCATGCCTGAAATATCTACAGTAAATACATCATCTTTAAAAGTATAACTTTTTGTCAGTTTAATGATATTTTCTCCCAATAATTGAATGGTCGATTTTTCTTTGTCTATGGTAAAACCTTCGGCCTCTTCATGTTTAATAGTTCCCGTATCACCAGATATAACAAAAGCTACTTCATTTCTATTTTCGTTTATCCAGTAATATTCTCCATCTAAGGAGATATTTGATTGCTTAGAGCAAGCCATTAGCAAAAATGAAGATATAGATACCAATATTAATTCGATTAATTTTTTCATTTTACTTCCTCCTTTCAACATTATACCAAATAAATATCATAAGTATAATATAGATGTTGTCAGCTACTATTAAAGATCTTTCGAGAAAATACTTACTTTTCGGAAAGTCAAAATGTTGTTATTTGTGATATACTTATACTGAGCTTATATCTTTTGGATGTTCCAGGCTCATGAACATTCTAATGTTTTATTTAGACACTATGGACCTCTAAAGAGGATGGATTTCAGTGGACTTTCCCAAATATTCATATCAACTCTAGCTGATAAGAGAAATCGAATCTCAAGGAAGTTCTTGAACTACAAAACTCTGTATCAATTTTAAATGAGCCAGGTGAAATTTCTAGCTTAATTTGATAAATGATGAAAAATAAAGGAATAGTAATGAAACTAATTTATAGAACAAAAATTCATAGACCCAATAAATACGAACGCTTTCATAATGAATATTATCAAAAGGGAGATATCATTGAAAAATATACCATTTCTAGCACACGAGTACCAGGTCGTCTAGAAAAAGGTGAAACCAGAAGAAATGATTGTAAATATTTGAGCGAGTCTTGGCATATCCAAGATCCTAATATGCCACAATGGCTAAAACAATATATAGGCAATACATCAGAAACTCATATTGAAGACCTGATAAATGAATTACAGACAAATGGATATCGTGTGCATACATGTGATGATAAGCCTTTACTTATCTTTAAAGACAAGATTGTTAAAGTTTTTATTGATCAGGTATGGATAGATATTATACCTTTGATAAAATTATATTATAATAGGAAAAAAGTATCAGACAAATTACTCGAGCAGTTTGAAAAAGATTGGCTTGATCTTAATGTCTCTTATCAACAATTGTTAGATAAGCAAGAGGAAGTGAACTTACTCAAAAAAAACGAGGAATACGATAAATTTTATCAAAAATTTTATGAATCCTACAACTCAGAAAACGCAGCTGGTGAATTAAATAGATTTTTGTTAGATGTGATTTCTAATACAAAGGGTACTGAGAAGGAATATTTTGTACAATTACTGGAGAAGGTTCAAAATCAAGATTTCACGCCTGAACTTTATGCTAATACCTTAGCAACTATATTTACTCGAGAAAGATCCAAGCTTCACTAAAATAGTGTATCTCTATTTTAGGTATATATACTATCGTCACTCCAAAATGATTGTTTCTTATACAAATTGGTAAACTAAACAATGAATCTTACATTGGTTATTTGCTTTTAGCTGGCAATTAACAAGGATTTCATTAGTAATTTTTTAAACAAATAATGAGATTTCTCTTAAAAAAATTTTTTGTAGCAACAATTGAGTGGACATAATTTGTCCACTCTTTTTTGTAAACTTAAATTATCAATAAAAAGAGGTGAAATTAAATGAACTATTATCAAGTTGAGTTTAAGAATCATGATGATTTCTTAAAAACTCAAACAGAAGATTTTATTAATACTAATCGTTTATTGCTATTTAAAGAGGATGACGCTTATTACCTTATTTCTCAAGAAAATTACAATGATCAAGAAATCATGGGGAAAATAAAGGATTTTTTTGATCATGAGTTTACATTAAAAAAAGTTAAAACTCTAACAGAAAGTGATTTTATAAAGAAACTTGAAACAAGTGATAGAAGAGAATTAGTAAAATTCTTATTAAGTGCAAATAAAGAGACAATACCTCATTATCTAAAGCCTAATTTTGAAAAACTGGATGAATTGAAAAACATTTATGGTCTCACTGATTTTAAGAAGGCTGTTCAGGAACTAATTACATATCTTTCATTTCAAGAAAAAATAAATAATAATGAACAACAGCAACATTTTTATATTTTTATTGGAGAGAAAGGATCGGGTAGAAAGTTTGCAATCAAATTTCTAGAGTCTCTCTTTGGAATGAATGCGATATTTGTTAATTGCAATCAATATTTTGTTCCTAAAATAGGTGAAAAAGATTTCTCTGTATTAGTTGATTATCTTTCAGCAAGATTAAAAACAAAATCAGACATTTTTGATAATTTTCGACAGAAGAAGGGGAATTCCTTTAATATTATTATCTCTAGAAGTATTCAAGAGGCGGAATCTATTAGAAAAGAATTACTTGAAGATTTTAATAAGGTATCAATTATTAATTTTCCGCAGTATGATGAATCAGAGCTTAAAGGGATCGGTCTTCAAATGCTAAACCAAAAAAGTGTTCAATTGAGTAACGAAGATTTTGAAGATCTATTTGAAAATAAAGTGCTAAAGGATGCTAAAGAAGTTCGTCTTTTTGTTCAAGAACTTATTGAATTTGCGGTACAAAATAATTATGATCCTTCAGATAAATACGAATTAAATCTCGATGGATTTATTATCAAAAATGAATCTTCAGTTGAAGATGAAGAAACTGCAGAGAAAAAGTTGAGTGAATTAATTGGTTTAGAAGAAGTGAAAATAGTCCTAAATCAGCAGTTAGCATATAATCGGGTTTCTGCATTGCGTCAGGCTCATGGGTTTAGTAACCAAGTATTAAATCGTCATCTTGTTTTTTCCGGAAATCCTGGCACAGGGAAAACAGTAGTTGCCAGGCTCTTTTCAGAAATTTTATACAACAATAAAATAATTCAAAAGAATAAGTTAGTGGAAGTGGGGCGAACAGAATTGGTTGGTGAATATGTTGGCCAAACTGCTCCAAAAGTAAAAAGAGCTTTTGATGATGCAAAAGGGGGAGTACTCTTTATAGATGAGGCCTATAGTCTTATTCAGAGTAGTGAGAGAGATTTTGGACACGAAGCTATTTCAGCGATCATACAAGAAATGGAAAATCGTCGGGATGAGGTGTTGGTTATTTTTGCTGGATATGAAGAATTGATGGCCCAATTCATTGAAACTAATCCAGGATTATCCTCTAGAATTTCTAGAGAAATAAAATTTTTTGATTATACAGTTAATCAACTAATTGCTATTTTAGAATTGATGATAAATAAAAGACATTATCAATTAATTGACGATTGTAAGATAGTACTACATCAGCATTTTTCAGAAGTTGTGAATTGTAGCTATTTTGGAAATGCTAGATACGTCCGAAAATTAGTAGATGAGATTGTCTTCAGTCAAGCACAACGAGTGATTGAAGGTGATAAGATTCAGTTAGAAGATGAAAACTTTTTAAATCAAATTACATTGACAGATATAAATAAGGCTATTGTAGCTATTGAAGCAAAATTATCAAAATCAATATCGTTAATAGGATTTGGAAGGTAGAAAAACCTGTAGTAGGCTTTAAAAGAAGAAATCGGTATTTAAAAAAGAGTATGATCAGTAAAAGATTTGAGATAGGAAATTGATTGAATCTGAACCATTGGAAATGTTATAATATTGTTAAAGGATTTAGGATTATATGAACGACCAAGAACGCTTATTAACTATATTTTTACGATTACAGTCTGGCGCACATTTAGCTAAGGCTCAGCTTGCAGATGAATTTGGTATTAGTGAAAAAACTATACAACGAGATTTTTCTCTCTTGTCTGGTTTCTTAGATACACAACCAATGGTTGCAGCAGAGCTTGCTTATGATGCCAAGCACCATACGAAATACCTAAAAGGGAAATCTTTATTTAATAAAAAGGATATTCTTATAATTTCAAAAATTTTACTAGAAAATCGTTCTTTGAATAAGGAAGAAAACAAGGCTTTACTTGATAGTTTATTGGCACTTATTTCAAAAGATGAGCAAAAAGAAGTTTCTAGTATTATTGCAAGTGAGTTGCTAAATTATGCACCACTATCAGACACACAAAATCGTATTGATAAGGTTTGGGAATGGTCTGAATTGATTCGTAAGGAGTTGGTATTAGACATTGATTATCAATCTCCTTATAATACTAAAAAGAGACATACAATTTTTCCGGTTTCTCTTTACTATGATACTCATTATTTTTACATAGTAGCCTATAATTTAGTTTTTGATTCATATATGACCTTGAAATTAGATAGAATTCTTAATTGGGTAAAATCTAAAGAAAAGAAACCTCCTCTCTCATATGGAAGAAAATTTCGTGATGGAGAAATTCGTAATAAACGTGTAGATTCATTCATAGGAAAAGAGTTAAAGATCAGAGTCCTATTCGTCAACGATCCAGCAATTGTTATTGATCAATTCTCAACAGCAAAAATAATTGAAAAAACGTCAACTGGTAATATTATTGAATTTGTGAGTCAAGATACACCAGGGTTGAAGAGGTGGCTATTAAGCCAAGCAGAATCCTTAAGGGTATTGTCTCCAAAGTCGTTAATTGATGATATGAAGACTCTTATTAAGAAAATGGAAGAAAATTATCTTGATTAAATATTTAAGGGTGAATGAGAGAAATTTTTGTTTGCTTAAAAAGGATACTATGAATTTCATAAACTAAAGGAGTAAAAAATGAGTAGAGTTATATATAGAACTCGTCCATTATCACCTTATGCAAAGTATGAAAAGTATTGGAATGAATACATTCAAGAGGGTGATGAGATTATTAAGTACGTTTATAATAAGGTTAAATTTCCGGACCGAGAATTAAGAAATGAAATATACTCCGATGAGAAACAAAGATGGACTATAGGTGATATTGATTTTCCTGATTGGTTATATGGATATGTGGTCGACTCTGATTTATCCGACAGTGGTAAAAAAATTGTAAAACAGTGGAGATTAGAGAAGTATATTTCTGATTTAAATAATTACAAAGAAAAAGGCTATTTCATTGATGAAGAAAAGAAAATTGTCATAACGGATCGAGAAATATTAATGTTCCGAGAAGACTCAGAAGTACCTTATTGGGATAAAATCACTTCCTTAGTAAAAGAAGCTTATAATCGTATTCGTATTACGCCTCAAATGATGGAGTTGGTAAAAAAAGATTTTGAGACTCAAACAGTGGATTATGAAATACTTTGTGAAATGGCTGAACAAAATAGGAAGAAAAACGAAGAGAAAGAAAAAGAATTTTTAGCCAAGCAGCAAGAATTACAAGAGAAAAAAGATTACGAAGTAGCTATTCAATTGTTTCTAAGACTACAAAAAAATTTAGATGATATAAAGCCGAAGTTAAGTGAAGAAGGAAGAAAAGAAATCGATAATCTTCTTAACTTAATCAATGAATCAGAAATAAGTCGTGCTAGATATGATATTTTACATCAAGCGGGAGTCGAAATAATTTTGAAAGAAAAAAGTAAGAGAGGCTAATTTGAATGGATTATGTTGCAAGAATACACTTAAAAAGAAATGATAACATTAGGCAAGAGTTGATTGACTTCTGTTTAAATAATTCTGAACAGTATCTTGCACTTGGTTGGAGTCGCTTAAGTAGCGATATTAGTGAAGATGACTTTAATGAATACTATAGACGAATAAAAAAAGAAAGAGGTAGAGCGAATCCGGCAATAAATGTTTTTAAGGATTCTAAGATAGATGACTTATTCTGGACACGAGATTTAAATGGAAATTATTGGATATGTAAAGCGAAATCTTCTGCTAAAGTAGTCTGTGATACTAATTTAGATATTGGTTCAATCATATCTGTTGATGCATTTAATGTTGGAATGCAAGTTCCTGGACAGATTAAATCTTCCTTTAATAGGCCACGTGGTAGTACGATTGAAAGGATTTGGGATAAGAGTATAATAGAATACTCAAAATTGTTGTTTAATATATCTTCGAAAAATAATTATTTTGAGATAACTCCATTTAGAGGAGGACTTCTTAATAATCTGCCTGAATTTGATTTAGAAGAACTCGTTATCTCATATCTTCAAATTAAGGAAAATTATTATGTACTTTCTAATTCAATTGCAAAGAAGTCTACAACCATAAAAATTGAATGTGAGATGATCTCAAGAGACATCAATAATCCAAGAAAAGCAGTAGTTCAAGTAAAAGGGAAGAAGGCAAATGAACTTGATGCTTTAGAATTTGAACAATATGTAGATGATGGTTATCTAGTATATTTATATGCTCCGAGAGTAATAAATTTAGACAAGATAGAAAATTTATTTAGGATAGGGGACAACGATTTACTAGATTTCTATGAAAAGTATAAGTTAATCCTACCAGCATCTATCACTCAGTGGGAAGATTTGTTTACTAGTGAGAGTGATTAAGAAGTAGAGATACTAACTTTGATCGCTGAATTTCTTCTATTTTTTTAATCTCTATCTTTTTTTCGTAGACAGTTATAAAGTCGATCAGAATAAACCTTATAAGTGTATAAGTTAATTCTTACAGACCTGAACTATTCCCCCATTTAAAAAATATTGATTCATATTTTATGAAATTAATCAGTAGATATCGTTCTGAAAAGGCTTGTTATTACGCTGTTTTTAGTCCAACTGAAACCTATACTTTTCAAACCAGGAGTTGTTGTATGATATAGTATACAATAGAAAGGCTGAAAATAGCTTGACTAGTGTATTTGATAAATCAATTCACTTAGTAACAAGGAATAAAAATTTTCCCACAGAAAAGAGAAATCTTAATTTTATATTTACCGATGAGAAGATTTGGAATGATTTTTGGAATTTATACTATGAGAAAACACCCTACATTCTATTGTATTTGGTAGAAGTAGCTACTGCTATATTTGAAAAATATTTGGATATTGACATAGAAATAGCAGAACTCAATCGATATATTAGAAGTTTAAAGATAATTTTAGCTGTATCTGGAGAAGAAAATATTGAGATTTTATCAAATATACCATTGTCTTTTACTAATATTGAATTTCTTGTTCTTTATAAAATGATAGATGGTAAGCGTATGCCACTTATAAAAGGCAAATTCTTTGTTCAGCATTCTAGAAAATCCCAAAAATGGAAATCGTATTCTCAGCAAGATATTTCTTTGAGGACATTAGAAGATAATTTTGAACATATTTTAAATCATTGGTTTGATAAATCTGAGGAACTTGAATTTATAGTGAGACAATTTTCAAAAAATCTTCATGGTGATTTATATTTGGAAGATCAGTTGGTTGATGCTATTAGGAATTTGGAAGTTTACTCTAGAAATTTTAAGAATTTTAAAAATCCGAAATGTTTATCTGATGTTGAAGAAAAAGCTAGACAATCTTTGTTTGACTTTATAAACACACATCTTTTAGAAGAGGTAAGAAGAAAATTTAGAAATAAATTGAAATTTAATCAAAAAGAGCCTAATCTTGCCGAATGTTTAAAAAATTTATTCGATTCAATTGATGAGCTTAATCTGTCTAAAATTTTTTCGAATAGTGAGAGAGAATTACTAATAATAAAATTAATTCAAACACGAAATTACTATACTCATGGTGATTCGAAAGATAACTATCCAGAAATGATAACAGATATCAGGGAGATGTATGAAACAAAATTGCTTCTTCAAGAAGTGCTGAGATATTATATTTATCAAGAATTGGATATGAAATATAAATATAAAAAATTCTAAACCTCAAGCCATTAGCTCAATGATTTAGGATGTTTTCATGGAAATTGGAACAATTGACACAGTTGTTGAGACTTTAGTCGCTTATAAATGTGGCTGCAACCTGACAAGGTCAGTTGTCTCAAAACGTTAATCAATATGAGTATATTAATGTTTACAGACATTCAATAATTTTCTCTTGGATGTCTTTTTTGTATAGAAATCAAGAGTTTCCATCATTGATTTTTAGTCTAGTATTAGTTTCTACTGAATAAGCTTTTTCGGCCATAACAAAACACTCCTGTTCATAGTTTCACCAGATTTTGACAGGAGTGTTTTTCTTGTGTCTCAATTTATAGGTTCAGTACTTATCTATTTTTCTAGTAACCAATCTATGATATTTTTCTTCTCAATACCATTGTAATTTGCTGTTGGCTGCATCGTATCCATTGTTAATAGATATTTGGGGAATTGATCTTTAATGGCTTCTAGTGGTCTAAGTTCTCTTTCTAGTGTTTCTGGAGCAAGTGTTGTTTCACTGACCTGATAATAAGCGTAGTGGCCAAGATCAGTTACAACAACAAAATCAACCTCATATTTATCTAAATTACCAACATATACCTGTGAATATCTACGTCTCAATTCCAAATAGACAATATTTTCCAAGATATGCCCAATATCTTCTTTGTGGTCTGGTAATAAGAGATGTCGTAAACCTAAATCAACGGGATAATATTTTTCTAAGCGTTGCAATAATGCTCGACCTTTTACATCAAAACGTGGAACGGAATAAAAAAGTAAACTGTCTGTCAAAGTCGTCAAATAATTTTCCAAAGTATTATGGGATATTGAAACATTTTGGCTGACCAGGGTATTGCGAATCTTATTTGTTGATATTAAGCTACCTGTACTACTGAGAAGGGTTCGGACAATGCGCTCAATAATAGTAGGATTTGGATTTCCCAATCTAGTGACAATATCATTTAACAGTATGGAGTTATATATTCCTCTGAGATAGTCAATTTTTTCAGCGTAAGATGATGTTTGCAATAAGTAAGGGAAAGCACTAAAGAGATAATTGTTAAAAATTTCTGTTGTATTCAGATTCTCTGAGAGAGATTGGCCTGATAGGTATTCTTCAAATGACAAAGGAAGAACCTCTATCTCAACATACCGACCAGTCAAGTTTGTTGCTAATTGGCTACTCATAAAGTAGGCGTTTGATCCAGTCAAATAGAGGTCAACATTTGGCAAGATGAATAGACTATCTGCTACTAGTTCAAATTTTTCAACATGTTGAATTTCATCTAAAAAGATATAGTATGTTTTCTCCTCAACTAACCGCTCTTTTATATAAGCAAATAATGTTTGAAAATGTCGCAGGTCATAATAACTCAGATCCTCAAAATTGATGGATATGATTTGATCCTCGTCTACCCCAGTTGTTAGTAATTCCTCTTTATAGAGTTGAAAGAGAACAGATTTACCAGCTCGTCTAACTCCGCTCACAACTTTGATGATTTGGCGGTCACGATGTCTTTTTTAAAAGTCTAAATAATGTGGTCTTTTAATATAGTTCATAATAGTTACCTCAAAGATAGTATAATACAAACGTAAATTATTTTCAAATATTTATAAATAATATTTAATTTATTTGATTATTTCTAAGTGTTTAGAAATAATATCTGGCACTGTTTAAATATCTTCAGGATAGAAAAAGAAATTGTCCAGGCACGAAGAAACTGTACATCAACTTTGTGATACAGTAGTTCGTATTTCTCGATTACATAAGCTCAGAAAACTAAAAATTGATAACCCTTTGATAACCTATCGATTTTTAAAAGGATTATATATGTAAAAATTGAAGATTTATCTCTCAAAATTACTTGACTTTAGTGATAATTTACCATAAATATCATGATGTAGAAAAAACCAGGTCTTAAGAAAGCTCGTAAAGCATCACAATTTAGTAAACGTTAATCAATACGATTATATCAATGTTTACAGACATTCAAGAATTTTCTCTTGGATGTCTTTTTTTGTCTAAAAATCAAGAGTTCACCCCTAAATTCACCCTAAATTCACCCCATCATTTTTTTAGACTACGAAATGCAATATCTCCAACAGTCTGATTTACAGTATCTTTTGTGTTGACATAAGTCTTAGTTACTTCTTTATCACTGTGAGTTAAAGCTTCTGAAATAGCTTCGAGAGAAAGTCCTGCTTGTTTAGCAAGTGTGGCTCCTGTATGTCGCAGTTTATGAGGTGTAGCATGTGTCAGCTCTTTATGTCGCTTTCTAATACTTTTCATTTTATTGTTCAGATAGTCAGCATGTAAAGGCTTGTTGATGTTTCCTTTTGTGTCGATATATGTAAAAACAAATTGTTCTGGATTACTGATGATGCCAAACTTTGCTAGTTCATATCTTTGTTGTTCTTTCCAAGAGGTAAGAAGCTGAAGTAAGTCATTAGAAATAGAGAAAATAGTTTTCTTGTTTCCTTTAGTAAGTTTTACTTGTCCATATCTATCTAAAGCTTGAATTAGCTGAATCTGTGATTTTGAAAAATCGATATGTTTCCATTGAAGAGCATATGTTTCGGATTTTCTATCGCCTAAGAAAAAAGTGAGATAAAATAGGACATAATCTTTAAGGGTTATTTTATCATTATCTAAATCTTCTTGAAATGCTGAGAACCATTCTTGGAGTTGTTCATGAGTTAGATATAAATCTTACTATCTCTTTGACTCTGCAAGTTGAATCTTTTTAGTGGCCTTTATTCTTCTTAACATTTTTGCAACTTTATTAGCTTCTATATACTCAAGTTCTTCTGCCTAGTCAAAGATAGAATGAATTGCACCCCAAAAGCTAGATTTTTTCTGTCTAACTTTTTGGGGTCAGTTCAATAATCATTCTGTTTTATATATACTAAGACATCCATATAAATTCATGGATGTTTTTTGATTTATATATAGAAAAAGAGAAGACCGGCTGGTCTTCTCTTTGGGGGAACTAGAATCATTGAAAAGAATTAAGTAAAGATTTTAATTAGTCTTTGAAATTCTTTTGGAAGATGAGTAGAGACAATACTGAAGTAATAGCAGCCAAGAATAAGAAGGCATTTGCTTCTTGCTCTCCAGTTTCTGGGAGTTGTTTTTCCTTGTCTTGTTTAACTGTAGTAGCAACAGGTGCTTTTTCATCTTTTCTTGGTGAATCTTCTGTTACAACTGCAGGAGCTGGTTTTTCAGTTTCTCTAGGTAGAACATACTCAGGGAGAGTCACAACTGGTGGCGTCTCTGTTCCTACAGAACTTTGTTTAGTTCCAACCTCAATTACTCTATCTAGAGCTGGAGTTGATTCAGTTTGAACTACCTTACGATTGCTACCATCTACTTCGACATACTCAATTAGCAGACCGTCTTTCCCTTCTGCTAGAACTTGTTCTTTCCCTTTGTCTAATTGTGGATTTTCGCGACGGATAGTCTTGAATGGTACTGCCTTCTTAACAATATCCAAACTTGGGAGTTGGAAGACAAGCTCTTTAACCCCTTCTTCAGGACTTGAAGAAGTAATTGGTTTTTCAGGCTGTTTCGGTTCAACTGGTTGTTCTGGTTGACTAGGTTGCAATTGCTTGATTTGTTCAAGAGCGTTATTGAGGGCTTTATTGACGTCTTCTTGAGTCTTCGCTTCTTGGATAGCTGCGATTGCTTTATCAGTAATTTCAACTAATTTCTTCTTAGCATTGTTGTTAGTACCAAGTTCAGTCACTTTTTTCTCAATAGCTTCAGTTAAGCTAGCCATAGCCTTATCATAATTGATTTCAGGCTGTTCAGGTTGTTTCGGTCCAACCGGTTGTTCTGGTTGACTAGGTTGCAATTGCTTGATTTGTTCAAGAGCGTTGTTGAGGGCTTTGTTGACGTCTTCTTGAGTCTTAGCATTTTGGATAGCTGCGATTGCTTTATCAGTAATTTCGACTAATTTCTTCTTAGCCTCGTTGTTAGTACCAAGTTCAGCCACTTTTTTCTCGATAGCTTCAGTCAAGCTAGCCATAGCCTTATCGTAATTGATTTCAGGCTGTTCAGGCTGTTTTGGTTCAACTGGTTGTTCTGGGCTTGTTTCGTCTCCAGGTTTTTGGTAATTTTCATCTTTGCTAAGAATATCTTGCAAAGTAGTGACTGTTGACATCACATCTTGTACATTTACCGTATCAGAACTTAATTGTGCAGTGAGTTTATCAAGATTAGACTTGAACGCTTGGCGTGCAGTTGCAGTATCTTTCAATCCAGCAGGATTAAAGTTAGATAAATCTTCTTTCCATTTAGAGATAGATTGAAGGATTTCTGCTTTGCTGTATAGCTCGCTGCCTTCGCCTTTTGTAATGAATTGATCCACTTGCATACCGATATTTTTGGTCAAATCATTATTGTCAGGGTCTAGTTGGAGAGTTACTGCGTGCAAGTTTTCATCAAGTCCTTTTAGGCTGACTAGAGTCTGGTCACCTTGACGATTAGTGGCATGACCGCTAAAGTATTTCTTGCCATCAATAGTGGATGCATTTCCCATTCCATCTTGATAGGTGACTTCCTTACCGTCAAGGAATACTTTATAGACACCATGACCTGGGTCAACAAATCCTTTGATTTCTAATCCTGTTCCATAGAAATAAGCAGTCACAGTTGTCTTCTTCTTCTGATCCTCTGTCAGATTTCTAAATGATACCCATGATTCAGTGTTTTGGTATTTGCCAGAAGAGTTGGTTTCGTGTCTCCAGCCAGGACTATAATCTAATTGGCTAGCCTGGTCGTCATAATTTGTCTGATCTTTCTTCAATAGATCAGCTTTCATTACTCGAATAGTTGCGTCGGTAGCAAAACCGAGTAGGGCACCATCAGACGCAGAAGTGAGTTTGGCTTTGAAGTCAAAGATTGAGTCAGCTTGTTCGGTGAAGTCGATAGTTGGAATAGTAACAGTTTTCTCTGTTTCACCATCTGCAAAGGTCACATCTTGAGTTGTATCTTGGTAAACCTTACCGTGAACACCTGTTCCAGGTTCCGTAATGAAGCGAACGGTAGCAGCTCCCTTGCTTCCACCAACACGCTTAATTGTAACAGTAACAGGTTTTCCTTTTTCGACATCGTAAGAAGTTGCTTCAAGCTCAAACATACCCTTGCTGTTATTGTTCAGAGTGTAGATTCCTTCTGTAGCAATTGGTTCACCTGTTTTGTTAACGAGAGTAATAGTGTGTTCTCCAGGTGCTAAATCACCAGTTTCGTAAACTTTTTGGCTACGTTTACGGCTACTGTTCTTGGTTTGTACATCTGCAACTTTTTGACCATCCACGTATACAGACATTTCACCATGGTTTGGATCTACTGTTGATACGACGTAAGCCTTGGTTCCTGTGAAACTATAGGTGACTTTGGCGTCTTTCTTGTTGGTCCACATAGAAGTACCGCGAATACCTTCTGACTCGTTGTACCAAGTTGTACCTTCTTTGTCAGCTGTTGTATTTGAGTGGTATTCTAGTCCAAGAGGATATCCATCATTCTTTTCGATAGTGCTTGGAGTTTTATAGACTGAGAAGTTGGTTAGGATTGGTGTAGCTTGTGAGCCAGTAATCGTAACTCGGATTTTTTGTGCTTCTACAGGTTGACCTTGGATCAAACGACGATAGCCTACGGTTGAACCTTCACCATATGGAACCCAGCGTCCGTTGATTTCGACTTCAATCTTGAATCCAGAAATACGTTGTCCTTTGGCAATATCTTCCTTGAGTTCTACGACGTCAAAACGTCTCTTTTGTCCTAAATCAACTGTGAAGCTACCAGTCGTAGCATCATTTGAAAGAGCCCAGCTAGTATCGTCTTTACCGTCTGTAAGGTGGCTTTCTTTGTAGAGATGGTTCTGACGAGTAGAACTTGCCGTAACAGTTGCTCCTTTGGCAAAATCAGTGGCATACATTTGATCTAGAGTCGCTTTGAACTCTTTCAAGCGAGCCACGTCAGCATCGGCGAATTTACCTTCTTTGTTTGGTGGAATGTTGAGAAGAAGTGGCGTTCCACGACCAACAGACTTGAAGTAGATATCCATCAATTCTTTGAGGGATTTTGGCTGCTGGTTATCGTGGTAGAACCAGCCAGAACGGATAGAAACGTCTGCTTCCCCTACAGAGTACATATCTCCGTCAGGGTCACCGTGGTTAAGGTATTCGTTCTTAACGTTTTCGGTGATATTTGCTTTCTTGACCTTGTGCCAAACAGGGTCTCCGGCGATACCACGCTCATTTCCAATCCAACGGATACTTGTTGGTTCGGCAGAGAAGATAGCGATATCTCCTTCAGCTTCCTTGATGTATTTGAACCACTCATCAAAAGTATAGGTTACTTTTTGGGCACCACTACCGCGTGCTCCATCCATCCAGACTTCGATAAATTTACCCTTATTACCGTATTTTGGATTACCAAGGATTTCTTTCAGCTGGTTGAGGTAGTATTCGTTGTATTCTTTTTGAGTAGCTACCTTATATTTAGGGCTATTAACATCCCATGGTGATAGGTAAACACCCATGTTCATATCGTATTTAGTAGCAGATTTAGAGATTTCTTCTAGAAGGTCGCCCTTTCCATCTTTCCATGGGCTCGCAGCTACGGTATGATTTGTATATTTAGATGGGTAAATAACGAAACCATCGTGGTGTTTGACAACCATAATAGTGCGTTTAAAACCAGTTTCTTTTAGAGTACGGATCCATTGATCTGTATCTAAGTTAGTTGGATTGAAGTTTTTAGGATCCTCATTTCCATGTCCCCATTCAGAATTAGTATAAGTATTCATACCATAGTGGATGAAGGCTGCTAATTCTTCCTTGTGATAATCAAGTTGAGCCTTGCTTGGAAGGGGGCCGTGATTTCCGATTTCTGTTTCTTTATCTTCTGGATGAGCAGTAGGTAAAACATTTGAAGTCGGACTAGAGCTATCAGAGATTTTTTCGTATTCAAAGATGACATCATTCACACCTTTGTGCTGGATGCTGGCTTCTAAGCGTGGAGTGAGCGCACGGTAGCCTGCGATTTCTTTTGCTTCAAAAGTGTTTACAAAAGAAACATCGTATTCTTTTCCGTCATTATTATCAGTAACAACATCTGCTAATTCTTGCTCTGAGCCTTTCAAACGATAATGAATGGCAAATGAACCTTTATTCACTTTATAAACCACCTTGATGACCCGTGTTCCTGGAGCTGTTTTGCTGACGACGTTGTAGGTCCACTCATCTTTGAGTTGCTTGTTGATTTCGACGCCATCAATAGAGACAATCTGGTATTTTTCTTGATTTTTTGTATAGAAGTCAGTCTTAGCGATTTCTTTTTTGAAGTCATAATCAAAAGCTGTTCCGACTTCAGTTTTTTCAACAAAAGTATCATCAGTTTTGATTGGATTACCAGTTTCATCTACGTGTTGAATCACTACACGTCCGTAATCGATTCCTTTAATGAGTGTTGCAACACCGTTTTCATCGAAAGAATATTGATTTTCGCCAATAACAGCAGTTTTATTTCTGAACATTTCTCCTTCAGGAGTAAAGTAATATCGTTTCCCGTTATCACCTTGGTACCAACCTTTGACACCATATTTTGCAATAATATCTTTTACCCATTTGACTTGTTCAGGTGAGAGAACGATTCCCCCACCGAAACGGTCTTTGTCGGGGATGCCGTTTTCAATTGTGCCGTGTTGGTGAACACCGACTACTTTACCATCACCGTTGATAATACCAGCACCTGAAAGGCCTGAAACAGAAGTCATATGATAGGTGATGCCTTTTGAACCTTTATCATCATACTTATCAACAGATTTCACGACACCATCAGCCTTGTAAAGTTGACCAGCTACAATTGGTTTTTTGAGCTCAGGTGAGCTTGAATCAGTTGGATATCCAATCGTGCTAACAGGGTCCCCCGGTTTATAGGTTTTATTTTCAGCTAAAGGCACAAAGGTGGCAGCTTTATTTGGACTAGCGATTTGAAGAGGAACAGGTGCTACAACAGCAGCCAAGTCATTTTGATATCCTTTTCCAAATTCTTTCTTGTTCCAAAAATGAATATCTTCTTCTTTGAAAAGAGTAGTATTACCTGTTACGGGTTGAGAATTGCGAACAGCAGAATTGGAACCGAGGTTATAGTAAAACTTAGCAGAATCTCCACCTCGAATATGTCCTTCTTTTGTATCACGGTCTGATTCTAAAAAGTTGTGAGCGACAGTTAAGATGACATTTGGTGCCACAAAAATACCAGAACCAGACACGATATAGCGTTGGGAACCACCATTGTAAATAGTGTAAATCATACTAGCAGCAGTAGCAGGTTGTCCTTCATAAGGGACGTGCTTCAAATCTAGACCACCGTTGATGATCGCACGATTACCATTTTCAGCTTCTTTTGGAAGTTCTTCCTTGTTTTTTAGAATGCTTTCTGTCTCAACTTTAGGGCTATCCTTCTTGTCTACGATTGCTGAAGTATCTATGTTTTTCACGGGCGTATCAGGATAAGCTTGATCGTGGATTTCTTCAGGAAGCAAGTCAGTAGTTTTAGTTTCTGCTACAGTCTTCTCTTCTACTGGTTTAACAGTTTTTTCTGATTTCTCTGACTCTTGAGGTTTAGAAATTACAGGACTTTCATTTTTGACTTCTGGTTTGGATTTTTCAGCTTCGGCCAATTTTTCTACATTTGGTTGAGAGTTTGTAGTTTCAATTTTTGCTTCGTCAGCTAGTGCTGTACCAGATGCAAAAAAAGCGAGCCCAACCATAACCGAAGCAACACCAACGGTTAATTTTCTGATGCTAAAAGTTTGCCCTTTTTCAAAAAGGTATCGATTCATAATGTACTCCTAGTTTGAATAAAGACAGTCAGCTACTGTCTGAGCCCAAGTATGACTTGGAAACGATTTTTCTTTAGCGTTAGTTAATCTTTGTGTAATAGTTTGAGTCTAATCTCCCTCCTGTTTAAGCGCTTTCATTTTAAGATAAAAAAATTAAAATTGCCATCTTAATCTTTAAAATGACCTAATAAACCTTAATATAACAAATATACTAAATTATTCTGAGAAATGCAATAGAGAAAAGCAAGAAAATCCATCTAATTTAAAGAATTTCGTTTACTTTTTAAAGAAAATCCATCCTTCTATTTTAGGGAGCATAGAAGGATGGATTTAAATGAAGTCTAGAGTAGATTACGTATGGCCTCTTCAATTTGTTTGGGGTCTGTTTTTGAAGAGAAACGCTCAAAGACCTGCCCATCACGACCGATGAGAAATTTAGCGAAATTCCATTCAATTCGTTTTCCTAGTGGGCCAGATTTCTGGTCTTTCAACCAAACATAGAGAGGATCTGCTTCCTTACCGTTGACCTTGATCTTGGCAAAACGTGGGAAGGTGGTTTGATAATGTAGGCTACAGAAGGTGTTGATTTCCTCTGCGCTGCCTGGTGCTTGTCCCATAAACTGATTACAAGGGAAGTCTAAAATCTCAAAACCTTGTTCTTGATAGCGATCATAGAGTTCTTGAAGTCCTTGGTACTGGGGCGTTAAACCACATCCAGTAGCAGTGTTGACCACCAAGAGAATCTTACCACGATAGGCATCTAGTGGAGTTTCTTGCTTGTCTTGGTTCAAGACTGAAAAATCGTATAGTGCAGTCATTGCTTGCTTTTCTCCTTCTGTTTGGTATTTTTAGGAATTTTCTCCTCCTGTAGTGATAGAAATCCGTAGGTCAGGGTTCCAAAAATGCTGCCGATAATCAGGCCGTACATTAGGAAAGGAACACTTTTGTCGAATTGCATGAGCAACTTCACAAAATCTGAAAGGGACATCTGCTGAACGAAGACTTTATGAAAGATGAGTAAGGTAAAGAGGCCAATCTGAAGACCGATAAACACAATCCAACTTCGGAATTTGATTTGGGCTTTGCTGTAGGTTTTGAGGATGATTTCTGACTTGTCATCTTTTTCCAGATGGAGTTCTTTGACGGCTCTTTGAGTTTTTAAGGTAATGAAAAAAATGAGTCCAGTGTAAACGTAGGGCATGGCATAGCGAACCACCTCTATGAAGCGTCCAAATAACAGATAAAACAAGAAGAGGAAGAAGGAAGAGTAAACGATTTGGACCATGGAACGGGCGCAAGCCTTGTAGATAATTTCTTGCCGGCATTCATCAAAAGGGCCTTGGATATGAAAGAGATTTCGAAGTAGGCGAGTGGTGAAGTCTTCTTTTTTCATGCTGATAACCTCCTAAATGAGCGGTTTTTGATTGACTTCTTTAACGAGTTGATAGAAAGTATAGAAGTAAATCAAGCTAAAAATGATACAGGTTGTTAGAAATACTAGGTATCTCCAATCTGCAGGACTCCTTAAAAGTTGTGGGAAGGATACGAGAATAAAACAGAGAGATACGTGTACTGACCCCCAAAATTTAGACAATTAATTTATCCGAAGGATTTAGTTCTGTATTGCACAGGGCTAAGTCCTTTTAGTTTTACCTTAATTCGTTTATTATTGTAGTAATCAATATAGTCTACAATGGCTTGTTCCAATTGCTTAAGCGACTGAAATGACTTCTCGTAACCGTAAAACATTTCCGATTTCAGAATCCCAAAGAAGGACTCCATCATACCGTTGTCTGGGCTGTTACCCTTACGTGACATGGATGCTTGAATTCCCTTACTCTCTAGGAACCGATGATAAGAATCGTGTTGGTATTGCCAACCTTGGTCACTATGGAGAATCGTATTCTCGTAGTGTTTCTCTGTGAAGGCTTGTTCCAACATTGTTTTTACTTGTTCTAAATTAGGAGAACAAGAAAGATTAAAAGCAATAATTTCGCTATTAAAGCCATCTAAAACAGG
>NZ_NCVN01000015.1:0-37235 GCF_002096925.1 Streptococcus mitis
TTTTTGGTATAACCTTCGACGCGCACCCGCATAGCGGGTGGTTTTTTTGTCTCTCACCTAACGGAGCGAGACGGACTAATAGTCACATAATAAAAAACGTTGATTTAACAACGTTTCACCAATTAATAATGGAGCCGGTGGGAGTCGAACCCACGTCCAAACACCTGCCAACATATTTGTCTACAACCATAGGTTATGTATTAGTTTAACAGTCCCTCGACACATAACTCAAGCCTAGAAACTGCGAGTCTATCAATCTCTTATCAAGCCGCTAGACAAGACTTGATCGTATCTCGCTAATAATAAGACCTGTCATTGAACACGAGCGATCCAAATCGGGTCACGCATGCTGGTTTTTAGGCAGCTAGAGCGTAAGAAGTGTTATTTTTTGCAGTTATATTTAACTGAGCGTTTACGTCGCCACACGAGTCGCAAAATATGCCTCATAATGCCTGTCGAATCCGTAACGACCCCAAAAGACAGTAAAACCATTATACCTTATCTAACTCAAAAATGCAAAAAGGAAATCAACTAACTACACAAGATAGTCTTTCAAATCTTTTGACAAAGCCTGATAACCAGCAATACTGAGGTGCAGCCCATCAGTTGTATATTCTTTTTTGAGTTGGCCTGCTTGGTCTGTCAAACTATCAAAAACTGGCACAAATTCCACCTGCATATAGGCAGAAGCAAGCTCTTGATAGGCTTGATTCCATTTCTGAATTTTTTCATTCGTGCGGATATAGACTGTCTGCTTGTACTCCTCTCCCTCATTGACTGGCAAAATAGAAAGCAATTTCATCTCTGTCAATGGATAATCGCGAGCAATAGTTTGAATAATAGCTTCAAGATTATTGAGAGCCTCATTCACATGCACATCTTTTCCGATATCATTTGTCCCAATCAAAAGGACAATTTTATCTACTGCTCCACCGTAAAGATGCGTATCTAGATTCTCTAGTAACAGCCCTGTCTGATAGCCACGAATTCCTCGATTGACAATTGTCTTTGAAGTCCCAAATAATTCCTGTAGAGGATAATATTCGACAATGGAATCCCCAATAAAAAGAATATCTGGCTCTACAACAGAAACTTGATTTAAGTGACGATACTTGGTTTGGATTTTTTCTTGTTCCTTTAGTAACCAATTTTCTAATAACTGTACTGCCACTTCATTCTCCTTTTTCTAACCAGTTTTCCAAGACTTGATAAACTCCTCCTTGGCTGTTGGCTGGCGCTAGAGCAGTAGCCACAGCTTTGGCTCTATCATCAGCATTTTCCATCGCATAGGCAATTCCAGCCATTTCAAGCATTTCAACATCATTTTCACTGTCACCAAAAGCCATGATTTGTTGGGGGTTCAAGTCCCAGCGCTTGAGTAATTCTTCCAAGCCCCATGCTTTATGAATCCCAGCTTGGAGGATATCAATGCAACCATAGCCACTGGATACAGCCCGAACACGGCCATCAAAGAGGTCATTGATTTCTTCCAAGACCGAACTCAAACGTTCCTCACCAACAACCATACTCATCTTGAGCACACCACCAAAGAGGTCAGATGTTAACTCATCCACAAATTGCATCCGTTGGTAGAATTTTTCAATCATTTCTGGAGTCATAAAACTTTCAAGGTCTGTAAAAATCGTACCTTCTTTGACGAAACCACCCTTCATAGCCGTCACAACAAACTGATCCTGACACGCTCGACCCTTGAAATGAGCCAAAGTCTTATCGACAATGGCATCATCCCAAGTCTGAGCCTGAATCAATTCATTGTTTTCAAAAATACGAGCACCGTTTGCAACAACCAGAACCACTCGATCGACCAAGTGCTCCAGGAGTTGCCTCATGCGGTGAATTTCATTGCCCGTCGCAATGACAAAACGAATACCCCTTTGATCCAACTGATCTAAAATCTTTTCCAAACGTGGGAGATCAAGCTGGCCTCTAGCATCCAGCAAGGTCCCATCCATATCTGTCGCAATTACCTTAATCGTCATTTAATTCCCTCTGAATTCAAGCTAATCCCACTTCAATCCCACATGTTCGTTCATTTCTTTATAAGCTGTATCAATTCGTTCCTTAGTCGCTTCATCCAACTGGTCACGATGACTACCACCCTCGATAAAATCTTCTAAGATATAGGTTTGGTAAAGGAAGAGTGGATAGCCTTCTGGAGAATAGGTTCCTTTCGGTGTACGGTTTACCCAAGAAGGATGCGCTTTGGCAGTTTCGATTGTCGTCTTACCAGCCTTTTTCTTAATGGTCACATCCATAAGAACACCACGCTCTGTCCACTTAGCATTCTCTTCATCTTGCATGGTTTCAATTCGTTGATTGGAAATAAAGTTCCCCATTGAATAGATAATGAGTTTCTTGTCTCCATCTTTTTCAACCGTTTCAGATGGTTCCACTACGTGAGGGTGCCCGCCAAAGATAATATCCGCTCCCCAATCAATCATCTTGTGATAAAGAGCCTTTTGTTCTTCAGTTGGTTCCAAGCGATATTCCACACCCATCTGAGGCATGATAATGGTGATATCTGCTTCCTTCTCTGCTCGTTCAATTTCGGCCTTCATCTTGTCTTCGTTCAAGTCTGAAAGATAGCGGTTATAGTCTTCTTGAGAAATACTTTGCTCAATCCCGTTAAATCCATAAGAATAGGCTAAGAGTGCAACCTTGATACCGTTCACTTCCTTGATAACCAGTGGAGCTTGATCACGTGACTCATGCGTATACACTCCAATAGGTGTCATTCCTGCCTTTTCAATAGCATCTGCTGTTGAGACCACACCTTCTATTTGTGAATCTAGGATATGGTTATGCGCCAAGTCTAGCACTTGATAACCAGCATCCTTGATGGCATCCATGACTTCTCCAGGTGCATTAAAGAGAGGATAACCAGCCAAATAGTGGTCCTTGTTCACAGTACCTTCAAAATCACCTATAATCAGGTCTGCTTGTTTGAGCCATGGCTTCACATAATCAAAATTTTCATGAAAATCATAGGTTCCATCTTCTTTTAAAGCTGAACGATAGATAGGAATATGATAGAGGAGGTCCCCGTTGGCCATAATTCTAGCAGTTTTTTCCTCTTCCTGATCTTTAGAATTTTGATTCGTCTTATTTGCTTCTTGAGAAATGGTATCCTTTTTTTGACTGGTCAAGGGGATTCCTTGGAAGCTTTCAAACAACAAGACCAAACCCATTGATAAAGCAACTGCTAGCAAGAGTATCGCCACAAATCCCTTATTACTCCACTTGCGATAACTCCTAAAAAAGTTTACAAAACCCCTCATAAAACGAAAAACTGGTCCACGTTTATGTCTATCTTGTCTTCTTTGCATCTTCATTCTCCCTACTTTCTAATGCAAGCCTTTTCTTTTTATTATATCACAGATAAGTAATTCTTTCACAATTGAATCGAACCTAGTAGGCATTTTCTATAAAAGCTCGATGCCGTAATGCTTTCAATCCTTGTCATTTTGTGATATCATGTAGAAGTAATGAAAGGAGAGAAAATGTCTGCTATAGAACGTATTACAAAAGCTGCTCACTTAATTGATATGAACGATATTATCCGCGAAGGGAATCCTACTCTACGCGCGGTTGCTGAGGAAGTCACTTTCCCCTTATCTGATCAGGAAATCATCCTTGGCGAAAAGATGATGCAATTCCTTAAACATTCCCAAGATCCCGTCATGGCTGAAAAAATGGGGCTCCGCGGTGGTGTTGGACTGGCTGCTCCCCAGTTAGATATCTCAAAACGCATTATCGCTGTTTTGGTGCCAAACATTGTCGAAGAAGGCGAAACTCCTCAGGAAGCTTACGACTTGCAAGCTATTATGTACAATCCAAAAATCGTCTCTCACTCGGTTCAAGACGCTGCTCTTGGAGAAGGAGAAGGTTGCCTCTCTGTTGACCGCAACGTGCCTGGCTATGTAGTCCGCCATGCTCGCGTTACTGTTGACTACTTTGACAAGGATGGGGAAAAACACCGTATCAAACTCAAAGGTTACAACTCCATCGTCGTTCAGCATGAAATTGACCACATTAACGGAATCATGTTTTACGATCGTATCAATGAAAAAGACCCATTTGCAGTTAAAGATGGTTTACTAATTCTAGAATAAATAAAATCCCGTTGCAAGACGGGGTTTTGTGTTATAATAGAGGCATGAAAACAAATGATATTGTCTATGGCGTCCACGCCGTTACCGAAGCCCTCCTTGCAAACACAGGAAACAAACTTTACCTCCAAGAAGATCTCCGAGGTAAGAATCTTGAGAAAGTCAAGGAACTGGCTACAGAAAAGAAGGTATCCATTTCTTGGACTTCAAAAAAATCCCTCTCTGAGATGACTGAAGGTGCTGTCCACCAAGGTTTTGTTCTACGAGTGTCCGAATTTGCCTATAGCGAGTTAGATCACATTCTTGCCAAAACGCGTCAAGAAGAAAATCCTTTGCTATTGATTCTGGACGGGTTAACTGATCCTCACAACTTAGGCTCCATCTTAAGAACCGCTGATGCAACCAATGTTTCCGGAGTCATCATTCCCAAGCACCGTGCTGTCGGAGTAACTCCTGTCGTTGCTAAAACAGCCACAGGTGCTATTGAGCACGTTCCGATTGCCCGAGTGACCAATCTAAGCCAAACTCTGGACAAACTCAAGGATGAAGGCTTCTGGACCTTTGGAACGGATATGAACGGTACTCCTTGCCACAAGTGGAATACAAAAGGGAAAATTGCCCTCATCATCGGAAATGAAGGAAAAGGTATCTCTAGCAACATCAAAAAACAGGTCGATGAAATGATTACCATTCCTATGAATGGACATGTTCAAAGCCTTAATGCCAGTGTTGCTGCAGCCATTCTTATGTACGAAGTTTTTCGAAATAGACTATAAAAAAAGTTTCCAGTCATCTGATTGGAAACTTTTTTATGATTATACTCAATGAAAATCAAAGAGCAAACTAGGAAGCTAGCTGTAGACAGCTCAAAGTACTGCTTTGAGGTTGTGGATAGAACTGACGAAGTCAGTACCCATACCTACGGCAAAGCGAAGCTGACGTGGTTTGAAGAGATTTTCGAAGTGTATTAACTATGTTCTGTGATAAATTTATAGGCTTCTTGACCAGCGATAGCTCCATCTCCAACTGCTGTTGTTACTTGGCGAAGGTCTTTCAAGCGAACATCTCCAACGGCAAAGATACCATCAACTGCAGTTTTCATGTGGTTGTCTGTCACAATCCAGCCTGCCTGATCTTGGATATTCAATCCTTTAACAAAATCGCTAAGAGGGTCCAAACCAACATAAATAAAGACACCACCGAAGGCTTGTTCTGTCACTTGACCTGTTTTCACATTTTCAAATACAACAGATTCTACTCGGTTTTCACCCTTGATTTCCTTCACTACAGAATCCCAGATAAAGCTGATTTTCTCATTCGCAAAGGCGCGGTCTTGTAAAACTTTTTGGGCACGAAGTTGGTCACGACGGTGAACAATGGTAACAGTCTTAGCAAAACGAGTCAAGAAGAGGGCTTCTTCAACAGCTGAATCTCCACCACCGACTACCAACAAATCTTGGTCACGGAAGAAAGCACCATCACACACGGCACAGTAGGAAACACCACGACTGTTCAGTTCTTCTTCTCCAGGTACTCCCAAAGGACGGTGTTGAGAACCAGTTGCTACGATAACTGTACGTGTTTCATATGTTTGGTCATCGGTCATCACTTTCTTAAAATCACCATGGTCTTCTACATTTTCAACATAACCATAAATGTGCTCAACACCAAGATTTTCAAGCGGTTCAAACATTTTTTCTGCCAATTCTGGCCCACTAATATTAGCGTATCCTGGGTAATTTTCAATATCAGATGTATTATTCATCTGACCACCTGGCAGACCACCTTCAATCAAGGCTACTTTTAGATTGCTTCGAGCAGCATACAAGGCCGCAGTCATCCCTGCAGGTCCAGCACCGATAATAATAGTATCGTACATATAGATTCCTTCTTTCTTGTTGTAACTATTTTTATTCTAACTCTTTCTTGTCAATCAAGCAAGGATTATGCCTTGAAAACAAGAATTAAACTCATAACCGCAAAGGATAATACTGGAACAACCAAGACTCCAATCATAATCATATCATAGAGATGGGCTTGGCGAGCCTTGGCTGTCTTATCAACTCCCGACATGGCTCTCAGTCCAATCCAAATCCCTAAAAAAATCAGGACGAGGATGGTGGTCAAGATCAAACTCTCGAAATATAAAGAAAATAGTTGCAGTAGCATGATTTCTCTCATTTCTATCTTTTTTAAAGAGTAAACTCAGCTAGTCCAGCTAACTGAGTTTTTCTTTATCTATTATATCAAATATAAGTCCGTTTGTAACTAGCGAAGAATTCTTTTGTTCGCTCTTCTTTAGGATGGTGGATAATCTCATCCGGTGTTCCAGACTCAATGATTTTCCCCTTATCTAGGAAGAGAATCTTATCCGCAACTTGAGCTACAAAGGACATGTCATGACTAACCAAAATCATGGTTTGACCTGACTTAGCAGCATCTGCAATAGACTTTTCTACTTCGCCGACCAATTCTGGATCAAGGGCTGAAGTTGGTTCGTCTAAGAGCAAGACATCTGGTTTCATCGCAAGTGCACGCGCTAGGGCAACCCGTTGCTTCTGTCCACCTGATAAATGGCGAGGATAATGGTTTTCACGGTCTGAAAGCCCAACCTTAGCCAACTCTTCCTTGGCAATCTTGGTTGCTTCTTGGTCGGATAATTTCTTGACAACAACCAAGCCTTCTTTCACATTATCAAGTGCTGTTCGGCGTTCAAACAAATTAAACTGTTGGAAAACCATAGACAACTTACGGCGTAGGGCAAGGATTTCTTCTTGAGTGATTTTAGAAAAATCAACTGAGAAATCATCAATCTGAATAGAGCCACTGTCAGGTGTTTCAAGATAATTGAGACTACGAAGGAAGGTTGATTTTCCAGCTCCTGAAGAACCAATCAAGGCTACAACTTCCCCTTTTTGAATATCCAAGTTCAGATGATCCAAGACAGTCTGTCCTGAAAAGGATTTGCTTAAATTCGAAATCTTAATCATTAACGAAGGTCTCCTTTCACATCTGTTTGCACTGTATCGGGTGCAGAAATAGCCATTTTTCTCTCGATGAAACGACCAAGGCTTTCAATTCCGATATTGACTACCCAATAAACAAGGGCAACGGAGATAAAGCGTTCAAAGTAGCGGTAATCAGCTCCACCCAAAATCTGAGCTTGGGCAAAGACTTCCACAACACCCGCACTAAAGGCTAGAGAAGTTCCTTTGGTCAAGCCGATTAGGGAATTGATTAAGGTTGGAGTCGCCACAACGGCCGCATTTGGAATAATCACGCGACGATAAACTTGCGCTCGGGTCATCCCCAGACTGCGTGCCGCCTCAATCTCACCAGGATTGACTGAGAGAATGGCTGCACGAATGGTTTCACTAGCATAAGCTGCTTCATTAAAGGCAAAGGCGACAATTGCAAAAGCAGCGGCTGGAATCGCATTGATATTGAAACCAGTTCCCCATTGCTGATTGAGAGCTTTCAAAGCCAAAGGAATTCCGTAGTAGGTCAACATGAGTTGCACCAAAATCGGTGTCCCTTTTAAGAAGCTAACAAAGAAGGCCTGCAAGGGGTATAAAATTTTGACACGATTGATCTTCACAATGGCAAAAAGAAGCGCCAAAACCAAGCCAAAAAGAGCACCACCAATGGTCAACATAATCGTTATTGGAAGTTGTTGGACAATTCTCGGGATTCCATCAAAGACCGAACGCAAGCTAAAAAGCTTGCCATCCGGAATCAATTGCATCAAGTTTTGGTACCAATCTGATGCTAAAATCGTTGTAACATTCATAAAAACATCCTCTCCTGATAATGATTCATTCTACCATACTTCTGCCGTCAATGAAATTATTTGCTACGGTCAGATACAGACTTAGTCTACCTACTAGTTTATCATACTTTGAAACAGGGAGGCTATATATTTTATCTATCAAAGAGATAGATAAAAACTATTTCAATCCCAATTCTTCGTAAGCTTTTCGATAGCCGATTTGCTTAACAGTTCCATTCTCCACTAAAATCGGTCGTTTTAACAACATTCCGTCGCTTGCTAGCAACTCAGCTGCTTCTTGGTTTGACAGACTTCCTACCTTATCTTTCAACCGCAATTCACGGTATTTGATTCCACTGGTGTTAAAAAATTGCTTCAACTCAAAACCCGAGGTTTCTAGCCAGTTTAAAATGACTTCTTGACTAGGTGTTTCTTCCACGATGTGAACAGCTTTGTAGTCCACACCGAGTTGGTTTAATTCTTGTTTTGCTTTTTTACAAGTTGAACATTTTGGGTATTCGATAAATTCTAACATGTGTTTCACTTTCTATTGTTTATATCTTTAAAATCTACGCCTTCATGCTCCAAGAGCCAAGCTTTCTTTTCCACTCCTGCAGCATACCCTGTCAGACGCTTGCCAGCCCCCAGCACCCGATGACAAGGTACTAGGATAGACCAAGGATTGCGCCCCACTGCTCCACCAATTGCTTGAGCAGAAGCCACTTGTAGCTCTTGGGCTATTTGTCCATAGGTCACTGTCTGACCATAAGGAATTTCCTGTAAATAGGACCAAACTCGCTTTTCAAAATCCGTTCCGATTGGAGCCAAGGGCAAGTTGGATAAATCATGAGACTTGCCTTTAAAGTAAGCATCTAAGCAAGCAATAACTGGGTCTAAAATGGGATGACTAACAACTGCTTCTATCGTCTCATCTCCTAGTCCCCTCTCAAAATGCTTCTGCTCCTGCACCCAAATGCCATACAGATATTGCTCGTCGGCAACCAAAGACAATGTTCCTATTGGCGAAAAGTAGAGCTTTTTTACGTACTTCTTTTGCATTATTTCTTCAATTTTTGATAGGCCAAGCGTTCGCCATCAACTGGAACTTTACCAACCTGTTTAAAACTAAGTTTTTCAAAAATATGCTGCATGGCCTTGTTTGCAACATGCGTATCTGAGCGAAAATCTAGATAATCAAATCCTTCAATCAAACCCTCTAAGAAGGTTTGAGCAACTCCTTGTCCCTGCACATCTGCTGCCACAGCAATACGGTGAAAGACTAGGTACTCTGACTCCCCAGCTTGCCAGTTTCCCTCATAAATATCTTCATAGGCCTCCTCTGGACTCTTGGTCACAGCAGCATAGGCTAGTAGTTCTCCTTCTTCCAAGGCTACATAGGCTTGACCCGAGATAATATCATCGATAATAATGTCTGCATTTGGATAGCCATTTTGCCACTGGTCACTACCAGCATCTGCTAAACATTTTTTAGCATACTCCATCACCTGCATGATGGCATCTACTTCATTTGGAAAAGCTAAACGAATCTCCATCTTTTCTCCTCATTTCTGACTAGTTTCTCCCATCATAGCATAATTTAAGCCTTTTCACAAGCAGTTAAAACTTGACTTTCTGTTTTTATTATTTTATAATCTAGTTATTAAAACTAGATAAAAAGGAGTTAAAAATGAAAACTACCTTTTCCTACCCAAAATGGGCAGAAATTCCAAACATTGACCTCTATCTGGACCAGGTTTTACTCTATGTCAATCAGGTCTGCGCCCCTATTTCTCCTGATAAAGACAAGGGCCTGACAGCATCTATGGTCAACAATTATGTCAAACATGGTTACCTGACAAAGCCTGACAAGAAAAAATACCAACGCCAACAAATTGCCCGTTTGATTGCTATCACAACCCTCAAGTCGGTATTTTCTATTCAAGAAATAGCCCAGACACTTAATACTCTCCAAACTCAAGCAAGTTCAGACCAACTCTATGATGCTTTTGTTGACTACATGAACCAAGGAATTGACCCAGCTAACCCCATTATCCAAACCAGCTGCCAAACCGTTAAACTCTATCATCAAACCCTAGCCTTAATCCATCATACTCAAGAGGAGGTAATCCAATGAACACTAGTCTTAAACTCAGCAAACAACTCAGTTTCGGAGAAGAGATTGCTAATAGTGTGACCCATGCTGTGGGTGCAATCATCATGCTCATCTTACTGCCTATTTCATCCACCTATAGTTATGAGGCACACGGATTTTTATCATCTATCGGCGTTTCCATTTTCGTTATTAGTCTCTTTCTCATGTTTCTATCATCCACCATTTATCACTCTATGGCCTATGGTTCGACCCATAAATACGTCTTGCGGATCATCGACCATTCAATGATTTATGTGGCTATCGCAGGTTCTTACACACCGGTCGTATTGACTTTGATGAATAACTGGTTTGGCTATCTGATTATTGCGATCCAGTGGGGAACGACCATCTTTGGTATTCTCTATAAAATCTTTGCTAAAAAGGTCAATGAGAAATTCAGCCTTGCTCTTTACCTGATTATGGGCTGGTTGGTTCTAACTATCATTCCTGCCATCATCAGTCAAACGACACCAATTTTCTGGAGTCTCATGGTAACTGGCGGACTCTGTTATACAGTTGGGGCTGGATTTTACGCCAAGAAAAAACCTTATTTCCACATGATTTGGCATCTCTTTATCCTAGCAGCATCTGCCCTCCAATACATCGCTATTGTTTATTACATGTAAAAAAGTTGAGAAATTCAATCTCAACTTTTTTCTTTACACATATTAATAAAGTACTGGTGCAAGCGCACATCATCAGTCAATTCTGGATGAAAAGAAGTTACCAACATATTTTTTTCTTGGGCTGCAACGATTTGATTGTCAACTGTTGCTAGAATTTCTACATCTTCTCCAACACTACTGATAATCGGACCGCGAATAAAAGTCATTGGAATCTGACCGACTCCCTTACATTCTGCTTCCGTGTAGAAACTTCCTAATTGGCGCCCATAGGCATTGCGCTCGACCACCATATCCATAGTTCTTAGATGACTCTCTTCCTGAGAAGTAATTTCCTTAGCTAAGAGAATCAAGCCTGCGCAAGTACCAAAAACGGGAAGTCCAGAAAGTATGGTTTCTCGAATGGGAATCAGCATGTCCTGCTCACGTAAGAGCTTGCCCATGGTTGTAGATTCCCCACCAGGTAGTATTAAACCCGCCAAGTCACTCTGATATTGTTGAAAATCATCTAAATTTCTGATTTCAACACTCTCGACACCTAATTGATCTAGCACTTTTGCATGTTCTGCAAAGGCCCCTTGCAAGGCCAATATTCCGATTTTCATCTATTTTCCTCGCTCAGCCATGAGAATTTGAATTTCATTTTCATTAATACCAACCATGGCTTCGCCTAGATCTTCAGAGATTTGAGCTAGGATTTGAGGATTACGGAAGTTAGTTACCGCTTTGACAATGGCACTCGCTCGTTTAACAGGATCGCCTGATTTGAAAATACCTGATCCAACAAAGACACCCTCTGCCCCTAATTGCATCATCAACGCAGCATCTGCTGGCGTTGCAACGCCTCCAGCCGCAAAGTTTACAACTGGCAATTTTCGATGCTCATGGACGTATTGAACCAATTCTACAGGGACTTGCAAGTCCTTGGCAGCAACATAAAGTTCGTCCTCACGTAGGTTTTGAATGCGGCGAATTTCCTGATTCATCATACGCATATGACGAACAGCTTGGACGATATCCCCTGTCCCCGGTTCTCCTTTTGTACGAATCATAGAAGCACCTTCAGCGATACGACGCAAGGCTTCACCCAAGTCCTTAGCTCCACAGACAAAAGGAACTTGGAATTCTTTCTTGTCCACATGGAAACGGTCGTCAGCTGGAGATAAAACTTCACTCTCATCGATATAGTCAATTTCAATAGCCTCTAAAATCTGAGCCTCAACAAAATGCCCGATTCTGACCTTGGCCATTACTGGAATACTAACCGCCTCTTGAATTTCCTTAATCATCTTTGGATCACTCATACGGGAAACACCACCAGCTGCACGAATATCAGCTGGAATCCGCTCCAAAGCCATCACAGCAGCCGCACCAGCGGCCTCTGCAATACGAGCCTGTTCAGGGTTCTGAACGTCCATGATAACCCCACCTTTGAGCATCTGTGCCAAGTTTTTATTTAGTTCGTAACGATTTTCAGTCATTTCTTTATCCTCATCATTTGTATTGGTAGCTACCATTTCATTTTAAGTTAGATTAGAATGAATCACAAGATAAAAAAAACGTAATTGTATGGGTACAGAATAGTTAAAAAACTATCTGGTCTTAACTTAAGGCCAGATAGCTCATTCATTTTTATTTTTCAGCTGTAAGGGCAGCCATTGTGATGTAGTTGTATGGTTTGTTAAAGTGTGGCAAGAAGAATAGGTCTGTCAATGCCAATTTATCAATTGTCACATGCTCTTGGATAGCAAGTGAGAACATGTGGATTCCCATGCTGATTGCAGAATCGTGTGAAACCATTTGTGCACCAAGAATTTCACGGCTATCTTTGTCAAAGACAATCTTGATGGCAACTTCATGGTTATCATGTTTCATGAATTCTGGTTTTTGAAGATCGTTAAAGCCTGTTTCAGTTGCGTTGTAACCAGCAGCTTTAGCTTTTTCAAGAGTCAAACCAGTTGAAACCATGTGAAGACCGTAGATTGAGATACCGTTTGAACCTTGAACACCGATTCCTTCCAATTCATGTCCACAAGCATTGTAAGCACCAACAATACCAGTACGAACTGCGTTTGAAGCAAGTGCGATGTAGCTTGTATCTTTACGAGCGTTGTCATAAACAGTCGCACAGTCTCCAACAGCAAATACACCAGGAAGTGAAGTTTCTTGTTTCTTGTTTACAAGGAAGGCACCGTTACGGAAGAGTTCAATCTTACCATCAGCAAGAGCAGTATTTGGACGGAAACCAACTGCAAGGATAACCATATCCACATCGAAAGTTTCTTTATCAGTAATCAAGCGTTCAACTTTACCGTCACCCTCGATTGCTTTAACAGTTTGACCAAGAGCCAAGCGAATGTTGTGGTCTTCCAAGTTCTTCGCCATCATTTGTGTGAAGTCTCTGTCATAGTAACCGTTCAAAACAGTATCAACGATATCAACAAGGACAACTTCTTTTCCAAGACGCTCAAAGGCTTCAGCAAGTTCAACACCGATGTAACCACCACCAACAACGGCGATACGGTCGAGGTGTTGGCTCTTGTCAGCAAGTTTATTAATAACTTCTTCAGCATTTTGGTACAATTTCACGAATTGTACGTTTTCAAGAGTTGCTTTAAATTCACGGTTTCCTTTAACAATTTCAACACCTTCGATTGGTGGCAAGATTGGTGTAGAACCCGTAGCAAAAATCAATTTCTCGTATGATTCTTTGTGTTCTTTTCCTTCAACTTCAGCTGTAACTACTTTGTTATCATAGTCGATTGAAAGAACTGGTGAATTCATGTAAACCTTAGCACCCTTAGCTTCCAATTTTTCTTTATCAGAATAGAACAAGCCTTCAGCACCGTCAATTTGTTCACCAATCCAAAGGGCCATTCCACATCCTAGGAAAGAGATGTTAGAGTTTTGGTCGAATACAACAATTTCGTTCTCATTACCAAAATTATCCAACATAGTATTAATACATGCTGTACCAGCGTGGTTAGCACCAACTACAACGATTTTACTCATAGAAAAATTCCTACCTTTAATTTAAAATTTACTCTTCTAGTATAACATTTACTGTTAGCGTTTACAAGAGTTTAGCTAATTTTCCCGATTTTTTTGTAAAAAAATGTAAATAATCTGTATTTTATCAGCCTTTCTTACAATTACTCTTTATATTTTCTGAGCATATTTCTTGACAAGTTTACAAATTTTATTTGTGAAAACGCTGACTTTATGGTATGCTAGTATCATGGAAAGAAAATGTAAGGGGTTCATTTTTCATAAATTTACTATGTTTCAACCTTCTTTTCATAAGAGAAAGGAGTTGGTAGCTTGCCTCTAAGTTCACATTCTGAACGCCTAATGGGAACCACTATCACTATTTCATTAGTGGATGAGCGAGCAGATATCTTGCTCCAAAAATCCTTTGATTTACTCAGAGAGCTCGAATACCGCTTCAACGCCAATAGCCAAGAATCTGAGTTGATGGAAATCAATTATCAAGCAGGAATAGCTCCTGTCAAGGTTCATCCAGACCTGTTTGAACTGATTTCACTTGGGTTAGAGCATAGCCTAGCGCCCTCTAGTCATCTCAACATCAGCATTGGTCCCTTAATTCAAACCTGGCGTATCGGTTTTTCGGATGCCAAGGTCGCCCAGCCTCAAGAAATTGAATCGGTGCTACCTTTAATCAATCCTCATTATATCGAGTTAGATTCTTCCACTTCCACTGTGTTTTTGAAACAAAAAGGAATGAAGATTGATCTTGGTTGTTTAGCCAAGGGTTATAGTGCGGATAAAGTTGCCCAATTTCTGAGAGAAGAGGGAGTAACATCTGCCTTGATCAATCTGGGAGGGAATATCCTGACTATTGGAAAAAATCAGGCAAGAGGAAATCAGCCTTGGCAAATCGGGATTCAAGACCCAGCCAATCCGAGGGGAAATCACTTAATGACCATCCCTGCTGTCAATCAATCTGTCGTGACTTCAGGCATTTATGAACGTCACCTGACTATCGATGGAAAAGATTATCATCATATTTTTGACAGTCAAACAGGATATCCTGTTGAAACGGAACTAGCGAGTCTCACCATCATCTCTGATAAATCCGTTGATGGTGAAATATGGACAACTCGTCTTTTTGGAGAAAGACCTGCTTCTATCCTCTGGCAAGTCGAAAGTTTAGAGGGCATCGAAGCTATCCTCATCGATAAGGAAGGTCACCTAAGCTGTTCTTCAGGAATTCCTACTCTATAGAAATAGATGTTTCAATAGAGTTTTAAAATCGTATTATGTAAAAAGAGAAAGGAAATCTCATGTTAAAACTTATTGCTATTGTTGGAACAAATTCAAAACGTTCTACAAACCGCCAATTGCTTCAATACATGCAAAAACACTTTGCTGAAAAAGCTGAAATTGAACTTGTTGAAATTAAAGACATTCCTGTCTTCAATAAACCAGCTGACAAGCAAGTGCCTGCTGAAATTCTGGAAATTGCTGCTAAAATTGAAGAGGCAGATGGCGTTATTATCGGTACTCCTGAGTATGACCACTCTATCCCAGCTGTTTTGATGAGTGCTCTCGCTTGGTTATCTTACGGTGTTTATCCACTTTTGAATAAGCCAATCATGATTACCGGTGCTTCATACGGGACACTTGGTTCATCTCGTGCCCAATTACAACTTCGTCAAATCTTGAACTCACCAGAAATCAAGGCAAGCGTCCTACCAGACGAATTCTTACTTTCTCATTCTCTCCAAGCCTTCAATAACAATGGAGATTTAGTGGATCTTGATGTTATTCAAAAAATGGATGCCATTTTTGATGACTTCCGTATCTTTGTAAAAATTACAGAAAAATTGCGCAACGCACAAGAATTACTTCGCAAAGATGCTGAAGACTTTGACTGGGAAAATTTGTAAGATAGGAGACCAAAAAGAATGAAATTTGTTGGACTTGTAGGATCAAACTACGATCAATCATATAACCGTAAACTCTTGGAATTCATCCGTCGTCACTTCAAACTCAAATTTGAATTAGAAGTTCTTGAAATTGATGAAGTTCCAATGTTTAACCAAGACGAAAAATGGGATGAAAGCTTCCAATTGCGTCTCTTGTATAACAGAATTACACGTGCTGATGGTGTCATTATCGCTACTCCTGAGCACAACCACACAATCTCAGCTTCTCTTAAATCTGTTCTTGAATGGCTTTCATACGAAGTTCATCCATTTGAAAACAAACCAGTTATGATTGTGGGAGCTTCTTACTACGACCAAGGTACTTCTCGTGCCCAAGTTCACCTTCGTAAGATTCTTGACGCTCCAGGTGTCAATGCCTATACACTTCCTGGAAACGAATTCCTTCTTGGTAAAGCCAAAGAAGCTTTTGACGCAGAGGGCAATATCACGAATGAAGGAACAGTTAAATTCCTCGAAACTTGCTTGGATAATTTTGTAAAATATGTAGGAGTTGTTTCAAAATTGAAAAAACCAAAACCAATTGAACCAGAAGATTTGGATTGTGGCAGACCAATTGCTACCACAATCACAGAAGTTGATCCCGATGATCCAGAATGGGTTGAAAAAGTTGCTGAAATTACTGGTGCGGTTTCAGGTGATACCTATGTCAAACTAGATCATGGTATCTTAACTGTTAACCAAATCGATATGTTCTTGAAAGCAATGCCATTTGAATTGACATTTGCAGATGATAACAACCAATTCTTATACTACAATAATGTTCACCAAGATCCAAACACCATGTTTGCTAAACGTGTACCATCTCAATCTGGTAACCGTCTCTCAACTGTCCATAACTCACTTCCCGGTGGACGTATGAAAAATGTTGAATGGGTTGTCGGTGTACTGCGTAATGGTGATCAAGAATATGTTCGTACAATCGTTCCTGGATCTCCTGCAGGGGTTATCAATACTCACAACTATCAAGCTATGTACTATCCTGATGGATCATACGCTGGTATCAATGAAATAGTCTTCAACTTCCAACCATGGCTTGATTGGTACCTCAATACAACTGGTCAACGTCTAGTTGGTGGAAATGCTGCAGCTCCTGCTGGCGGACATGGTCACGGTGATGCAGATGCTACATCTGGAGCTTCTGATGCAGGTGAGGCTGGAGGCCACGGTGGTGGTGCAGACGCTACATCTGGAGCAAGCAACTAATAGTAGTTTTAGGAACCAAATTGGTTCCTTTTTTAACCAAAAAAGACTAGCAGTTTGTATCTGCTAGTCTTTTGATTATGATTTCACCAATCTTTGTTAAAAGAAAGAATAGTGCTTATGAATTTGGATCATCAAGACTTCTGCCATGTAACCCTTTTTCACGTTGGACTTGACGTAGTTTCTCTGGTGTAACATCGTTTCCTTCTTCGTCCACAATTTTGATTCCTTCAATGTGGTGACGAACAGAGCGACGATAGCCTTCGATATACTCCTCACGAAGTTTAGCTTGTTCCACTTTTTCAGCAGAAGTTAAGCCTTCTGTTTTTTTCTTTTTGGCAAGCTCGTTGATACGAGCGATTTTTTTCGGATCCATTTCTTCTCCTTTGTGATAAGATACAGTCCGTTTGACTGAGTTTATTTAGTATTGATTTGGTTAAAACGAGCGAGCTTAGCTGCTTTCTTGGTTAGTTGTGACAAGATTGCCAAACGATTTTGACGGACTGCTTCATTTTCAGCCATAACCATGGTATTCTCAAAGAATGCATCAATGACTGGGCTAAGAGCAAAGAGTTGTTTCAATTGCTGACTGGCAGATCCTGATAAAATAAGTGATTCTACTGCTTCCGCCAAAGCTTTTTCTTGGTCATTTTCAAAAAGTGCTGAATCAACTGTTGCAACTCCTTCTACCTTTTCAGCCAAGTTAAAAGCACGAGAAAGTGATTCCACAGATGGTTTGAAGTCTTCTTCCTTGCTTGCTTCTACGAGAGCACTTGCTGCTTCCAACATCTCTGCCACAACAAAGTTTGAACCTGCAAGAACTGCTTCCTTGATATCTTTTGGAGTAGAACCCATCATCTTATCAACACGAGCCTTGATAAAATCCATAACCTCTGCTTTATTTTCATAAGTCAAGCTGTCAAATGTTAAAGCATAAAGGCTATCAATCAACTCATCCATAGCAATGTGCCAACCAAAGGCATCCAAGATACGAACCACACCTTGCGTCGCACGACGAAGGGCATAAGGGTCATTAGAACCTGATGGAATCAAACCTACTGAGAAGAAACTCAAAATAGTGTCCAATTTGTCTGCAATGGCAAGCACTGCGCCGACTTTGCTCTTTGGAAGTTCGCCTTCGGCTGATGTAGGCATGTAGTGTTCACGAATAGCAGCTGCCACCGCTGGAGTTTCACCAGCAAGAAGGGCATATTTCTCACCCATAATTCCTTGGAGTTCGTCAAATTCGCCAACCATACCTGTCAACAAGTCAAACTTGTAAATGGCTGCTGCACGGGCTAGATCAATCGTTTCATCCGCTGACAATCCTGCTTTTTCTGCCAAGAGAATAGCAATCTGCCCCGTACGAATCATGTGTTCACGAAGGGAACCAATCTTCTCATGGAAGGTGACATTGTTTAATTTTTCAACAAGATCTGAAATCACCAATTTTTGGTCTTCACGCCAGAAGAATTCACCGTCTTCTAAGCGAGCTACTAAGACTTTTTCATTTCCTTTAATGACATTTTCCAAATACTCTGCGTTTCCGTTACGAACAGAAATGAAGTTTGGCAATAGTTTACCGTCTTGATCACGAACAACAAAGTAACGTTGGTGTTCTTTCATTGAAGTCACCAAAACTTCTTCTGGAACTTCAAGGTATTTGGCATCAAAACTTCCCATAAAGGCAGTTGGGTATTCAACCAAGTTCAAGACTTCATTCAGCAAATCAGCATCAATTTCGATACGTACACCATGCTCAGTTTCGATTGCTTTGATTTGGTCAACAATCATTTGCTCACGTTCACGTGGATCTGCGATTACAAACTGCTTACGAAGGTCTTCTTCATAGCTCAATGCTGACTGAATCTTAGTTTCTTGTCCCAAGAAACGATGACCACGGCTCACACGACCTCCCTTGATATCAAGGAAATCCAAATCAAACTCTTCTTCATCTAAAAGAACAGTTAAAGTGTGAACAGGGCGGATATATTCAAAGGTGTTGTTAGCCCAGTGCATGCTGACAGGGAAAGTCAAGGACTTCAAGACATCTACAACACCAGGAACAATGGCTTCAACTGCTTGACCAATTTCTTCCTTAGTGACATAGACATATTCTTCACCCTTAATTTCACGAAATTCGATATCTTCAACAGTCAAGCCTTTTCCTCGGACAAATCCTTGAGCTGCTTTGGTGAAATTTCCATCACTATCCAAGGCAATTTTCTTTGCTGGCCCCTTAAAATCTTCTGTCAAATCAGACTGTTTGTCTGCAAGACCAGTCACACGAACAGCCAAACGACGGGGTGTTGAGAAGGTTTGAATAGCTTCAAAAGACAGGCGGTTTTCCTTGAGGAAGGCTACCATTTTTTCGCCTAGTTGTTTTTCACTTGGTGTGACAACATAGGCTGGTAATTCTTCAAGACCGAGTTCTACTAATAAGTTTTTTGTCATGTTTTTTCTCCGAAAAATATCTTTTTATTTTCCAGTTTGCCTTATGTGATTGGCACGCAAGCAACCAACTTCGTTGTTTCATTGCTAAAATTGGAGCCAAAAGTCTCCAATTTTGCCTAGTATCCTTAGTTTCACTAAGGATACCTTCATCACTGCGGCAACTGGTTCAGGGCTCACACTGTTCGCCCATTTTCGTAATTTGTCACTTTCTTTATTCCGCGTCTTCTGCTAAGAGTTTAGCTCTTGTTTCTTCATCCAAAAGTGGGTAGCCTAGGCGTTTGCGTTCTGCGACAAAGGTTTTGGCTACGACACGGGCCAAGTTACGGATACGAGCGATATAGCCTGCGCGCTCTGTTACAGATACGGCACCACGCGCATCAAGCAGGTTAAAGGTATGTGAACATTTGAGAACATAGTCATAGGCAGGGTGAACCAAACCTTCTTCCAAGGCACGACTAGCTTCTTTTTCAAACTTATCAAAGTTTTCCAGCAACATTTCTTGATCTGAAATTTCAAATGAATATTTTGAGTGCTCATACTCAGGCTGGATAAAGATTTCTCCATATTTTACACCATCAGCCCACTCGATATCATAGACAGAGTCTACTTCTTGAATGTAAGAAGCCAAACGCTCCAAACCATAGGTAACTTCCGCAGTCACAGGGCCAGTTGCCAATCCACCTACTTGTTGGAAATAAGTGAACTGAGTGATTTCCATCCCATCAAGCCAAACTTCCCAACCGAGACCTGCAGATCCAGTAGATGGGTTTTCCCAGTTGTCCTCAACAAAACGAATATCGTGTTCCAAAGGATTGATTCCCAATTTTTCCAAAGACTCAAGGTACAGTTCTTGGATGTTTGATGGAGAAGGCTTCATGACCACTTGGAATTGGTGGTGTTGGTAGAGACGGTTAGGGTTTTCCCCATAACGACCGTCAGCAGGACGACGTGATGGCTCCACATACGCTGCATTCCATGGCTCAGGACCGATAGCACGAAGGAAAGTGTAAGGACTCATTGTACCCGCACCTTTTTCATTATCATAAGCTTGCATAAGCATACAACCTTGGTCATTCCAAAATTGTTGCAAAGTCAAAATAATTTCTTGAAATGTTAATTTCTTAGACATTGTTTACTCCTTTTTATATAAATTACTTGCGACACGAGTCTGCCTCGTCGATCATACGAGGCAAGACGAGTTAGTACTGCGTCTAGCTCAGGCAATCTAGTGCTGAGCGTGAGGCAGTCCGACTATAAGGAGGTTTCTGCCACTGACGCAGTGGAAAGTCAATTTTTTAGACATTGTTTACTCCTTTAGTTTTTATATTTCTTTTTCAATTAATTTCTGCTGAACAAACCAATTTAACAAGGGAAGAGTTTTATCTGTATTTGTCCATAAATGATAAGAATCGAAGACCGCTTGTACACTACCTAGATTTTCTACCAACTTATCTATTGTCAAAAAACTACGCCAGTATTCGTAAAAAATACTTGCATAGTTCTTATCATAGGTCGAAGAACCAAAATCATTCAATGAATGCCAACCATACTTCTTCTGAAAAAGTTCTACAAGAGATTGATTACAAATTTTTTCCGCTTGAAATTCCTCTTCTGTCAAGAAATACTTGCGACTAATATATTCAACCATCCCCTCTTCGAACCAGATATAAGAGTCGTAACCATCAAAATCATCTAAAAAATGCTCCGACCAATGAGCTAACTCATGTCCTACAATCTGTAAGAGGAAATTTTCAGATAAAGAATGATAGTGACTTTCTATTACTTGAGTTTGCTCAGAACACTCGTAGTCCATCAACTGATACAAATACAACTCTTTCCAAACAGTTAAATCAGGCGTCATAACCATTCGTCTATTATTTGTATAGGCTGGAACAGTACTTTCCCTAATAATCTGTGTAGCAGCACTAAAACTTGACCAAATAACGGCTTGCGGTAAATCACAAACTGCAAGTTCATTCTTTAAAAAAGATTGATAATCTTTCAACTTTTCAGTATTTCTTACTACAAACTCACGAAATGCAGCTAGTTGGCTATCGTCTTTTACAAGATAAAGGTTTTCCACGTCTCTCCTTTCTTTCACATAATAGACTGAATAAGCGAAAGAACCGCGTCCGACAATCCTAGGTTGATTTAACCTAGGGGCGTCAGAAACGCGGTTCCACCCTAATTTATTACTTCATTGTTTTTGAAAATACTACAGAAAGCGCCAGTTCTTTATTTTGCCCTACTTGGCTCCCACTATCCCAAGCTCGCTTGAAGAACGCCATAAGACTTTCTTTCCTGCAGACTATTATATCAGAATTGTAACATACTGTAAATCAAAAACTATAGAAAGATGTATAGCAATCTACTCACTTTTTGAAAAAGTTGCAAGTCCAATAACTGACAACAAGAGAGAAATTCCTGAAATACTTACAATAATAGAAATCATGTTATTCTCACCAGTGGCTGGTAATTGTTTTTCTTCTTTGTTGACTGTAGCTAAAAGCACTTGTTGACCACCTCCAGCTAGTGTTTTATTGTCATGATTAGCTTCTATAATTGATGTAGCTTTCTCAATTTTATCATTGCTAATTGAAGGCTTGATAGTTGAGACTTGTCTATTGTGACTTACTAATTTAACAGGTTTCACTTGAAAAACCGGCTTAACTGGTACAACTGGTTTGGTTGGAATCTCTACTTTATTAGCCTTAAGTTTTACAGCCGTCTCTTTTAGAGCATTGATTACTTCATTAATTTCTTCTTGACTAGCTTCTGCATTTTCCAAAAGTAGCTTAGCTTTGTTGAAAATAAGATTATATGAATCTTTCTCCTCTTTGCTAGCTGTCAAAAATCTTGGATCTTTGTCTTGGAACTTCACTTCATCCACGATAACATTTTTTAGGCTCATGAAATCTGTTTCTTTCCCATTCAGCTGGTCTTGTGCTTGCAAGAAAGTGGTCAATAGACGGTCGATTTCATCTTGAGTTATCAAATCTTTTGTAATTAATAATGCCAAGAGTTTAAATTCACGATCATATTGACCTTTGCGTTCTTGATCAGAATTTATATATTTACCTTTTTTAACTGTCTCAGCATATGCTTTAATAGCATTCTTCAATGATGTGATATCAGATTCCTTACCATCCAATGTTTGCATAGCAGACTCTAAAGCCTTAACAATTTGGTCAATTTTATCTTGGTTAAGTTTACTTCCCAATGCTAGTTGCGCATCTTTGACACTTTGATCAAAAATCTCTTTTAACTTCTTTTTTGTATTATAATATCTTGGAGTTTTAACTACTTCCATTTGTTTATTTAAAGCTGCAATCAGAGCTAACTTAGAAACGACTGAAAGTGACAAAACATTATTTTTACCAAACAAAACTTTAAATGGTTGAAGATTATCAAGTAATTCATAACCGTTTGATAGATTTACAAGAACCTTATATTCACCAGTAACTACTTTCTTACCATAAGAATATTTACCATATGTTTCAGCTTGCAAGACTTGACTCTGACCGTCTTCACCTACTAAAGTAATCGTTGTAGTTCCAGGAACAGCTTGATTAAAGCCAACCGTTACTGGGGCATATTTCATTTTGTTAGCCAAGAAGGTAATAGTTTGAAAACTATTTTCTTTCGTTAAATCAAATTCCTTAGATAGGGCACTCACAAATTTCAATTCTGTACGGTCATAGCTAAAAATTTCTGCAACATAATGCCCAAATTTCAAGAAATTAATATCTTTTGACTTATCAACGGTTACATATTGACCTTCGCTATTTTTAATGCGATAAACATAAGTTGTATCAATCTCATCGTTGGTTTTATTGTTTAGTATAGCAATTTTTACACGACCACTATTTTCTTCACCTACAAGATCTTTGAGAGATATAAAATCTACATTTCCCGCAAAGTCTTCTACATAATAGAAGATTTTCGATTTATCAACGTTCTTAGGGAGTGTATAACTACCATCTTCATTTTGTTTGATAATTTGATACTGTTCGATTTCTGAATCTGTCACCTCTCTATTTTCAGAAGGACGAATATAAAAGACTTTTTCTAGAAGAATTCCACCATTTCCTACATCCTGAGGTTTGCGAGCTATAAATTGTTCTTGATCTTCTTGAGAACGAATATATCCCGAAGTAATCAAAGGTTTTTGTGTATCGATTTGAATTTTAAATATTGTGTATTGTTCCTCAGCTCCAGGGACATCTGGCTTATAACTAATAACATAGTCATAAATTCCATCAGAGACTCGATTTCCATTAGAATCCTGTCCTCCCCAAGCTGTTTTATCTACAATGTAACTTCTTGGATTTCTAGTATCACCATCAAAATAATTTTTTACAAGGTCTGTTGGACGACTTTGCCAAATAGGATGACTGTGTGTTGTATCCGAAGAAGCATAAACCGTCGCACGAAGATTTACCAAGTTTCTATAGACAAGAGTTTTAAATTGAACAGAATCTTTATTACCATCCTCATTTGGCGAGATAGCAAGGCGGATGTTCCCCTTTTCATCTAATTGAAGATGGTATTTTCCTTCAGCATCTTGTTTCACTCCGAGTACAGTTACTCGATTGCCTTGATGCTCTGCTTTTAAAACATTTACATCATTTTCAGAACTTGTTAAATAAGTTGCATCGTCTGAAGGTGAAATTCCTGGATTATCTTTATCAATTTCAGAGTAAAATCCACTGTTTCCTTCCTTAATCAATTGATAAATTGGTTTTTCAATTGCAGGTAGATTTTGGAATTCTCCCTTAAATCCCATAAATGGTAAGCCAATAACAGAACCATCATCTGCAGAATTGACAAATCTAACAAATCCTTCTAGAAAATATCCATTTGGCATTATTTTGCTAAGTTCTTCAGTAAACTTACTTGTATCTACACTAACTGTTACCGTCTTCGTACTATGAGCTTTCACAGTTACTTCAGGCCAAACTGTTTCAGTTAGTTTTCGTGGACGGAGAGTGAATTTCCCTTCTTCAACTTCGTCCGTATTTGTATTTACAATCATCTTCAATGTTTGGTCTTTATCCGAAATATTATGAATTGTAACTTCAAAGGTAAATTTATCACCAACATTGCCAAGAGTAACACTTGGATAGTTATTTGCACCTGTTACAAATAAATCTGTGCTTGTTGCCGCCATCGTGTCAACTACGCCCGCACCTTGCTGACGTGGAGAAGTATAGGCTCCAGTCTGTTTATTAAAATGTGGTTTTGCGGTAGACATAATTAAAGCTTTTACAATCTCTGAAATTTGACTAGCTGATAATTCAGGATGTTTCTTTGCTAAATATTCTTTGACTAATGCTGCGACACCAGCTACATGAGGGGCAGCCATACTTGTTCCACTAATACTTCCATAACTATTGTCGTTAAATGATGAATAGATATTTCCACCAGGTGCAGTAACATCTGGTTTCAATTGTCCATCTGTTGTAACTCCCCAGCTTGAAAAATCTGATAATTGGTCTGCAACATCTGATTTACGATTATCCATCTTGTGATTAAAGACAATTTTATACTGACCAGACTTAAGAATTTCACCATAATGTTTTGAAATAAAGACAGATGGGATTTTCTTAGCATCACCTGTAACAGACATACTAACATTTGCACCTTCAACGTTGTTATAAATTAAAACTCCAGCTGCACCGTGTTTAAGAGCATTTTTAATCTTATCAGAAAAATTAATTTTACCACGTTGAATCAGTGCTAACTTGCCTCTTACATCAATATTAGCAAAATCTTCTTCACGACCAATACCCGCTGCTACATATTCGTATTCTTTCCCTTTTTCAAAATCTTTTTCTGTTTCAGGTCTATTAAAATCAAACTTACCATAATCAAGGGTAGCGTCATTTTCTAAACCTTTTACTTCAAAGACTTCAGTAGTTAGAATTTTATTATTAATCGAAGCAACAGAAATTGAATCTTCTACTGTAGAAGGATTTCCGACGAGACCATAATCAGGATTTGCTGCCAATGGTTGTGAAAAACCTCTACCGAAAGTATTACTATTACCAGCAGCAATAACAACAGATACTCCTTTAGCGCGTGCTCTTTTTACTGCATCAATGATATCTGAACCTGCATCTACCGTTGAACCCGCACCTGCACCCAAACTCATATTGATCACATCTGCACCTAGTGCAACTGCATCATCAATAGCTTTTACATAGAGGGCAGATGCTGTAGTTTTATCTCTGTCTGAAAAAACTCTCATAAACATAATTTGAGCTTCTGGCGCCACCCCATAAACCTTCTCAGAATTCGGTGCTTTATTAACAGGATTTCCAGCTACAATCCCAGTAACATGCATTCCATGAGACTCTTTTTCAGCTTCTTTTATATTATCAGTTCCATCAAAGTAATCATAAGCATATACTACTTTATCACTGTACCATTTCCCATAGTCAATACCAGCGGCCTTTTTAGCTTTTTCGATATCATCCTGATTTTTAAATTTCGCCTTTGACGGATCAGAAATGCGCAAAACCTCATGATTCAAATCAAGCCCTGAATCTATAACAGCGACTACAGTTCCTTGTCCTTTATGTCCTGCTTCCCAGGTTTTTGGGACAGTAATAATTTCATTACTGGAGATACTGTTTGGCTTTTCTTTATGTCTACCTTGAGATAACGACTGTGATTGTAAGCTTTCCGAAGAAGAATTACTTTTCACTGCTGATTCTTCCTTCTTCTCTTCACTTTTTATAGCAGTCGTTTCTTTCTGTGTGGTTACATTCTTGTCTGACTTATTATCTCTATATTCTATAGAATCATCTTGTTTTAATGACTCTGTCACTTCTGTTTTTTCCTTCGAAGAAGAATTTAGAGCATTCTTGTCAGCCGTGACTGGCGGTGCGAGCTTATTTGAATCATCTAATTTATTAGTCGTTACAGCATGTGTAACTTGATTGGATGCTTCAAATTTTCCCTCATCGGCACTAACCTGTGCGAAAGCAAATCCGAATGCAAAGACCGTTAGCAGAAAAATCGTTGCTACTTGGTACTTTTTATGACAAAAATCTTTGCAATCTCCCATAAAATCACTCCTTTTTATTTAAATTAAAAGTATTATATACTAAATTATCAGAAAATTCTATCAAAAACTTATTTTGTAACAAAATTGTAATATTAACTAATCCTCTCACGAGATTTAAACATAAAAAAATTTAGCCTCGATTAATACAAGACTAAATTTATTTATTGAAAAATTACTTACGATTTAATTAGTCATTCAGCAAAAATCTTACTGATCACGGTCATAGAATAGTTCATGTGCTTTTAATCGTGAATTAAGCATTTCAGGAATTGTTACAAAGTCATAACCTTGCCCTTTCAAATAGTCAATAACCTTTGGTAGAGCATTTACCGTCTCAGCATGGATATCATGCATAAGAATAATAGAACCATTCTTGACTTCACGCTGAATTTCTGTCAAAATAGCTGCTTCATTTTTACTTTTCCAGTCCAGACTATCTACATCCCACATAATAAAGCTTAAATCTAAGCTTTTGCGAATGTCGTCTGTAATGGCTCCATAAGGCGGACGCATAAGTTTAGAGCTAGAACCCAGCACCTTAGTTAGCGCATCCTCAGTATCAGTAATTTGTTTTTTAGCTTCATCAAGGGAAAGTTTTGAAAGCACTGGATGACTCCAACTATGGTTTCCAATGACATGTCCATCCGATTTCATGCGTTTCAAAATCTCTTCATTTCCAGAAACATTCTTACCTAGCACAAAGAAAGTTGCTTTGATACCATACTTAGAAAGAGTATCTAATGCTTGAGTTGTCGTCGTAGGATTTGGTCCATCATCAAAAGTCAAGGCTACTACTTTACGATTTTTCTTCTCAAAATAAGCTTTATAAAGTTCCGCATCCTTATCTAGCAAATATGAGGACTGAATAACTTCAAAGAAACTAGATACTGGCAAGGCAATCTCGTCTAGATTTTCAACTGTCTGACTTGGATAAAGGATAATCTGACTATCCTTGTAATCAAAATTCCATGCAGACAAGTCTTGGTCAGAGAAGCCTTTAACAACTTGATCAACCTTTTCTTGGTCCAATTTCTTATCCTGTAAAAAAGAAGTCAGTTCTTTTATTAGTTTCTCTTTGGCCTTACTAGCATCTGAAAATAATTGATCAAGTGTAAAAGGTTTACCATCTTCTGTCAAATGTACTTTTGCCAGACTAGTTTTTTCAGTCTCTTCAACTTTTGACGAAGTTAAATCATAGACTTGTTTCATCACACTTCGGTTGACAATCCCTTTTAAAGTCGAATCCTGTTTCTCCGTATAATAAAAAACCAGATTTTCTTTGTCTTCCAGATTTTCCTTAATATCCTGTGTCATGATTTCTTGTACAGATGAAATCACTTGCTCCCCTTGGAGAGGATAATAGGCAATTACTTCTGCTTGTCCCTTACGAAAATGATCTTTCTGATTTCCCTCACTCAATTGATCATCTTTCTCTTTTTTGAGCGTTTCAATCCTTTGTTCAAAACTTTGCTTTGTATATACTTTGTATCCAATCATTGAACCAAGGACGCAAATACTTACTGAAAAGATAGCTACCAGGGCTATTAAACCGATTCTCTTTTTATCGTGCTCAACACGCTTTGCTCTACTTTTATCCATAGAACCATCATATCAAATTCAAGCTATAATTTCAATGAGAAATAAGTACTATCACTCGTTTTGAACAAAAAAATAGACTCCATAATATCTATAGGGGATTTACCCACTACAAATATTACAGAGGCTTTTATTATGTTAGAAACGAATCGTCTCACGTGTTTTTTCGTATGAAGTGACAAAACGGTTGGTTACACCTGGTTCTGCAACTTCCAAAGCTTGCGAAATCTTATCAAATGAAGCATGATAATCAAATTCTTTTTCAAAAATTTCTAATGATTCATTAAAGGCTTCTTGAATTCGTTCATCAAATGAGCGGTAACGGTTCGAATACTGTAGCAATTGTTCTGTCAACGTTGCATATTGAACAATATTATAGGTTTCTTCTTCAAGTGCTTCCATATCATTTGTTGTAATTTCAAGCATACGGTTCACAGCTTCGATATTGACCCGGGCTTCTTCTAGTTCAGCCATCAACTCTTCAGTATGGTTACTTGCTGTAAAGAACAACTGTAAGAAATTCTGAGGAATACCTGGAAGATTGCGTTTTTCCATATATCTCTTAATTGTGTGAAGACGATTAACATAAACATTTGCCTTCTGGCGAGCATTGATATCATCTTTTTCAATCTGAGCAAGGCGTTGACTAACCGCAACTTGTTCATCTTCAATTTCCTTCAAAGTCGCTTGTAAGTTTTCCAAACGATCTTCAAGGAATGAATAAGGTTCAGAATGTTCCTCTTGTTCAGAAGTTAATTCCAATACAGATTCTTCTAAAGATTCTAACTCAGCTTGTAATCTATGAACATGACTAATATCCGTTTCAGATAGTAGGTAATTGTTACTCAATCGTTGAATATCTTCCACTAAAACAGCATTACTATCTTTCATGTGTTTCAAATATGTAGGAAGGGTTGTAACTAAGCCTTCTACTACTTTTTGAGCAGCGATTTCTCGTGTAAAGATATCATAGAGTGCATTGATTTCTTCTTGAACTTGAGTATTTTCATACTCAGCATTATCCAACTCTAATTGTGCAATATTTTCGTGGTTTTTCTTCAAAGCTTCATAAAGCAATTGGAAGCGAGATTCAATATCCGTTTCAGCAAAATGATAATTAGCATCTAAAAGTTTACGGTAACCGTCTTCCAAATCTTCCAATTGATCAGGTAGCTCTTTAGATAATGTTTTTACAATCGCTGGCAGGCGGTCAACAATGTGACTCAAAGCCAAGATATGATTTTCAGCATTATCCAAAATTACAGCAGCTTCTACTGGGTCACCTGAAGTATTTAAAGTAACAAACTGAGAAAACTCTGATTGGATATTTTCTAATTGTTTTTCGATTTCAGATAAACCTTGGCCATATTCTTCAGAATGATCAGCCACTCGGTGTTGCAACTCTTCAAACAAGTCCAAGGTATGAAGAACACGTCCACTATTTTTAGACTCTTGTTTCTCCAAATCTGCCAAAGCATTGCGAATTGCCGCAATATCTTCTTCAATCAAGGTAATTTGACTCTCAATTTGGTCAATTTGATGACTGGCCTTGAAAAAACGGAATGAGTTGTTATAGCCTTCTGCTTCAAAAAGATTATTTTCGATATCAGCAAAAGAGTTAAGAGATAGGTCAACCCATTTTTGGTTCCACTCACGGAAAGTCACTTGACTTTGTCCAATCAAGTGCATATTTTTTACAGCTTCAACTTCATCGTTTACTGGAAGATTGTACAGCTCTTCTTTTTTCTCTTCTAAAATTGCTAATTTACTTTCATTGCGTTTTCGTACGTAGATTGCGATAGCATAAGCAATCACTAAGAAAACTGCAACTGCAATTGCAAGATAAATTACTAGTATACCAGACATATTAAACTCCTTTTTTACTTGAAACAATCGTAATGATTATATCATATTTTTTAAACCAAGGGAACTACTTCTCCCGATTTTTTAGACATCAAGTGTACTATAGACGGCATTTTCTTCGATAAATTCACGACGAGGCTCTACTCGATCCCCCATCAACATATCAAAGATTTTATCTGCCTCAGCTGCGTCATCCACAGAAACTCTGGCCATCAAGCGATGCTCGGGATCCATTGTTGTTTCCCATAACTGATGATCGTCCATTTCACCTAGCCCCTTATAACGCTGAATGGTCGGTTTGGTACGACCTTCACTATAACGGGCTAAGGCTTCTTGGAGTTTGATTTCTTGGTCTGCTCCTGGCTGGATATATTCTTTAATCTCACTTCCAACCTTGACACCATAGATTGGTGGTTGGGCGATATAAACATAGCCAGCTTCTAGGATTGGTTTCATATAACGATAAATCAAGGTTAAAAGAAGGGTACGAATGTGGGCTCCATCGACATCGGCATCGGTCATCAAAACAAGTTTTTGGTAACGAGCTTTTGAAACATCAAATTCTGCACCGAATCCTGTTCCCATCGCTGTAAAAAGACTACGAATTTCTTCGTTAGCTAGAATCTTATCCATACTTGCCTTTTCAACGTTCAAAATCTTACCGCGGATTGGAAGAATTGCCTGAAATTCACGGTTACGACCAGATTTTGCTGATCCACCAGCTGAGTCTCCTTCGACGATGAAGAGTTCTGTTTCCGCAGGATTGTTAGAAGAACAGTCTGCTAGTTTTCCTGGAAGGTTGGAAATTTCCAAACCAGATTTTTTACGAGTGACTTCACGCGCACGCTTGGCAGCAACACGAGCTTTGGCGGCCAAAATTCCTTTTTCCACAATTCTCTTGGCAATCTGTGGATTTTCCATGAGGAAATCAGAAAAGGCATCGCTGAAGAGACGATTGGTAATCTTGACCACTTCGCTATTTCCCAATTTTGTCTTGGTCTGTCCTTCAAATTGTGGATTTGGGTGTTTAACTGAGATAACTGCAGTTAATCCTTCGCGGACATCTTCCCCTGTTAGATTATCTTCATTGTCTTTCAGTAACTTATTTTTACGAGCATAATCGTTGATAACACGAGTCAAGGCTGTACGGAAACCTTGTTCATGCGTTCCACCTTCATGGGTATGAATATTATTGGCGAAACTCATGACATTTTCATGGTAACCCGTTGTGTACTGCATGGCTACTTCGACTGTGATATCATCCATTTCACCATCTGTGTAGATTGGTGTATCAAAGATAACATCCTTGTTCTCGTTGATATATTCAACGTAACTAGCAATCCCACCTTCATAGTGGTAATGCTTAGTTTGTTCTAACCCCTCACGCTTATCTGTGATGGAGATTTGAAGACCACGATTTAGGAAAGCCAACTCTTGAATCCGTTTATTTAATTTATCAAAATCAAAGGTTGTTGTTTCCGTAAAGATTTCTGGGTCTGGTGTGAAGTGAACTGTTGTTCCCGTTTTATCCGTATCTCCAACCACCTCAAGGTCTGCAACAACATGACCACGACGGTATTCTTGGTAATGAATCTTACCGTTTTTGTGGACATGAACATCTAATTGAGTGGAAAGGGCGTTAACTACTGACGACCCCACTCCGTGAAGACCACCTGAGACCTTATATCCGCCACCGCCAAACTTTCCTCCAGCGTGAAGAACAGTAAAGACAGTCTCAACGGCAGGTCGACCTGTTTTTTCCTGAATATCGACTGGGATACCACGCCCATCATCAACAACTGTAATCGAATCATCGGGCTCAATAAAGACTTGAATATGGCTAGCAAATCCTGCCAAGGCCTCATCAATTGAGTTATCAACAATTTCCCAGACTAGATGGTGAAGACCTTCTTTTGAGGTCGATCCGATATACATCCCTGGACGCATACGAACAGCCTCTAAGCCCTCTAAAACTTGAATTTGACTGGCATCATAATCTTGTGCCTGCAGATTTTTGATTTCTTCTGTCATCTTTTTCCTTTTTCTTACATGTCTAATACTTGTCTTAAATTCACGATACTGGTAAACAAGTGGGTAGCTAGTCCTGCAGCTTGCCCGGCTTCGATATCAATCGGTCGATCACCAATTACAAGACCAGAGGTAATCTGATATTTTTCTCTTAAATAAATCATGGACTCAGGATCTGGTTTTCTCTTAAATCCTGAGTTAGAAGTCACCACTTCTGTAAAATAAGCTGCTATAGAGGTTTTTTCTAAAATTTCCAAGACTTGATTATTTCGGTGAGATACCAAAAAATGACGGCCACCTTGATTTGAGATATCTTTCAATAAATCAGAAACTCCATCAAACAAAATCGGATGTTCTAGCTCTCTGGCTTCATTTTCCTTGTACTTTTCTAAAAAATTCTCTAAGTTGGGAGCGAATGTCTCAATCGCAAAATCAGTAGAAACCTTTAAAGCCTGATAGACACTGTCATGGTCTTGTGTGATGCCATACAATGCCAATGTTTCAACAAAGGCAGCTGTTGAAGTTTCATAATTATCCAGTAAAGTTCCACCTAAATCCCAGATATAATCGTGATATTTCATACCCTTCATTATAGCATTTTTTTATGAAAAAAGCGATGATTTCCCTGACTTTCCCACATAAAAATGCTCTATGATATTTATATAGGATAAATCTCTTATAGATCTTATGAAACCTATTTTCTTTTAGAAAAAAAGTCCCATAAGATCTATAATGAAAAGCAACCAAACCATCATTAGAGAGAATCATATGGAACAATTATATTTTAACACAAAACTACTTGATATAAAAAATCCTAATACCCAATTTATGGATGTTATTAATAGGGGGGTAACTTCTCAAAGTAACTTCCACTTGACTGGTATTGAGCCTAGCTTTTCATTAATCTATACTTTATATGTAAAGTTAGCTACAAATAGCTCCACAAAACTAACTTATAAAACCTTACTCAAGAAGTCTTTAGTCCGTTGTTCTTGGGTTTGTTCAAAAATCTGTTCAGGTGTTCCATCTTCAACAACCACACCATCTGCCATAAAGATGACACGGTCTGCCACCTCACGAGCAAATCCCATTTCATGTGTTACGATAACCATGGTCATTCCTGACTTGGCTAAGTCTTGCATAACAGCCAACACCTCACCTACCATTTCAGGGTCCAGGGCTGAAGTTGGCTCGTCAAAGAGCAAAACATCAGGTTCCATAGCTAAACCACGCGCAATAGCAATCCGCTGTTGCTGACCACCTGACAAACTCTGTGGATAAGCAGTTGCCTTGTCTGGTAAACCAACTTTTTCCAAAAGTTCCTGAGCTCTCTTCTCTGCAACTTCCTTACTTTCACCTTTGGTCTTGATAGGAGACAAGGTGATATTTTCCATCACAGTCATATTAGGAAAGAGATTAAATTGTTGGAAGACCATGCCCATCTTCTCACGCATAGCAAACAGGTCATTCTTCTTGTCCGTAATATCAACTCCCTCAAAGATAACCTTCCCATTGGTTGCTTCTTCCAACAAATTCATAGAACGAAGCAAGGTAGATTTCCCGCTCCCCGAAGGACCGATGATAACGACAACTTCTCCACGTTTAATCTCGAGGTTGATGCCCTTCAATACTTCATTCTTTCCAAATGATTTATGTAAATTTTCAATTTTTATCAAGGTTTCTGTCATTATTTCTTATCTCCTTGTCCCATACGTTTTTCAAAAGCTTTCAAGGCTACTGTCAAAATAGAAGTCATAATCAAGTAATAAAAGGCTGCAAATAAAAGTGGTGTTAAAGGTAGATAGGTTGTTGTAGAAACTGTTGTAGCCCCATTCCACAACTCCATGACACCAATAGCTGATAAGAGAGAACTATCCTTGATAATAGTGATAAATTCGTTTCCCAATGCTGGCAAGATATTTTTGATAGCTTGTGGCAAAATCACATAGCGCATCGCATTTTTAGGACGGATCCCTAAAGAATAGGCCGCCTCTAGTTGACCTTTTGGAACCGCATTAATCCCAGCCCGAACAGTCTCAGAAACATAAGCACCACTGTTCATTGAGATAATCAAAATCCCTGGAATCAGACGAGAAAGATCAACACCCAAAATCCCGATCTGAATAGTCGGAGCATTGATATGCATAAGAGCAAAGGCAATCATAATCTGAACCATCATCGGTGTCCCACGGAAAATCCAAACGTACAAGTTGGCAAGCCAAACAAGCGGTTTAAACTTTGAACGTTGCCCAAAAGCCAAGACAACACCCAAAATAGTCCCAAAAAAGACAACGCAGATAGAAATGAGAACCGTCACAATAGCCCCATAGTTAAAATAAGGCAAATACTTAGGTAAAAAAGAAAAATTCATAGTCACACTGCTTTCTAAAATAGAATACTGTATGATTATAACATGTATTGAATTAAAATTCAAACTTTTTATCCGATTTATTCAAAAAAAACTTTCAGCTGGTAGAATTAGCGAGAAATCTTAGTTTTTTCTAGGCAAGTTGACCTCCTTTATGGTAAAATAGTAACGATAAGAAATGAAGGAGAATCAAAATGGAATCACATTTGGTTAGAATCATCAACCGCCTTGAAGCAATGACAAAAGACGGCGGAAATTTAAAACGTAATTTTGAACGCGAAGGAGTTGTTGTTGCAGAAGTTGCATACAGCCACGACGAAGAAAACGGCTCAATCTTTACCCTTCGTGATGTCGAAGCTCGCGAAACTTATACGTTTGACAGCATTGACTTGATTGCAATGGAGATTTACGAACTCCTTTACTAATACAAAACAAGCTGGGATTACACCCTGCATGTCTAACCAAAATCCTTTTTGTCTCACAAATAGGATTTTTTTATTCCCTAAAATCTCAAAAATTTTCATTGTAACAACTTCTCACAGCTGCAATCTTTTTACTTGCTTTACACCCCAATCCTGTTATAATGAGAGTATAGAAATTTGACTATTTTTGACCTTTAGACAGGTCAGGCTAAAGAAAGAAATGAGGTAGATGTATGCTTTGTCAAAACTGTAAAATCAACGACTCAACAATTCATCTTTATACCAATCTTAATGGAAAGCAAAAACAAATTGACCTCTGTCAAAACTGCTATAAGATTATCAAGACAGATCCTAACAATAGCCTCTTTAAAGGTATGACAGATCTGAACAATCGTGACTTTGATCCCTTTGGTGATTTCTTCAATGACCTAAACAATTTCAGGCCTTCTAACAATACTCCTCCGACTCCCCCAACCCAATCAGGTGGAGGTTACGGTGGAAATGGCGGTTATGGTTCCCAAAATCGTGGACCTGCTCAAACTCCTCCACCAAGCCAAGAAAAAGGACTACTGGAAGAATTTGGTATCAACGTAACTGAAATTGCCCGTCGTGGAGATATTGACCCCGTTATTGGGCGCGACGATGAGATTATCCGTGTCATAGAAATTCTCAATCGCAGAACCAAGAATAATCCTGTTCTTATCGGTGAACCAGGTGTCGGAAAAACTGCCGTTGTCGAAGGTCTAGCTCAGAAAATAGTTGATGGAGATGTTCCCCATAAACTACAAGGAAAACAAGTCATCCGTCTGGATGTGGTTAGCCTTGTTCAAGGAACGGGTATCCGTGGACAATTTGAAGAACGCATGCAAAAACTCATGGAAGAAATTCGCAAACGTGAGGACATCATTCTCTTTATCGATGAAATCCATGAAATTGTTGGTGCTGGTTCTGCGGGCGATGGCAATATGGATGCAGGAAATATCCTCAAGCCTGCCCTTGCTCGTGGGGAACTGCAACTGGTCGGTGCCACTACCCTCAATGAATATCGTATCATTGAAAAAGATGCTGCCCTAGAGCGTCGTATGCAGCCTGTCAAAGTCGATGAACCAACCGTGGAAGAAACAATCACTATCCTCAAAGGGATTCAAAAGAAATACGAAGACTACCACCACGTTCAGTATACCGATGCTGCAATTGAAGCAGCTGCAACTCTTTCCAATCGCTACATCCAAGATCGCTTCTTGCCTGACAAGGCCATCGACCTCCTAGATGAAGCTGGTTCTAAGATGAACTTGACCTTGAATTTTGTGGATCCTAAAGTAATTGATCAACGCTTGATTGAGGCTGAAAATCTTAAATCTCAAGCTACACGAGAGGAAGATTTTGAGAAGGCGGCTTATTTCCGCGACCAGATTGCCAAGTATAAGGAAATGCAAAAGAAAAAGGTCACAGACCAAGATACTCCTATCATCAGTGAGAAAACCATTGAGCACATTATCGAGCAGAAAACCAATATCCCTGTTGGCGATTTGAAAGAGAAAGAACAATCTCAACTCATCCATCTAGCCGAAGATCTCAAGTCTCATGTTATTGGACAAGATGATGCTGTCGATAAGATTGCCAAGGCTATTCGCCGGAATCGTGTCGGTCTCGGTACCCCTAACCGCCCAATCGGAAGCTTCCTCTTTGTCGGACCAACTGGGGTCGGTAAGACAGAACTTTCCAAACAATTAGCTATCGAACTCTTTGGTTCTGCTGATAGCATGATTCGCTTTGACATGAGCGAATACATGGAAAAACACAGCGTAGCTAAGTTGGTCGGTGCCCCTCCAGGTTATGTTGGCTACGATGAGGCTGGGCAACTGACTGAAAAAGTCCGCCGTAATCCATATTCTCTTATTCTCTTGGATGAAGTAGAAAAAGCCCATCCAGATGTTATGCACATGTTCCTTCAAGTCTTGGACGATGGTCGTTTGACAGATGGTCAAGGACGCACCGTTAGCTTCAAGGATGCCATCATTATCATGACCTCAAATGCAGGTACAGGTAAGGCAGAAGCCAGCGTTGGATTTGGTGCTGCTAGAGAAGGACGTACCAACTCTGTTCTCGGTGAACTCGGTAACTTCTTTAGCCCAGAGTTTATGAACCGTTTTGATGGTATTATCGAATTTAAGGCTCTCAGCAAGGACAACCTCCTTCAGATTGTCGAGCTTATGCTAGCAGACGTTAACAAGCGCCTTTCTAGCAACAACATTCATTTAGATGTAACTGAAAAGGTCAAGGAAAAATTAGTTGACCTCGGTTATGATCCAAAAATGGGAGCACGCCCACTTCGTCGTACTATTCAAGACTATATTGAGGACGCAATCACTGACTACTACCTTGAAAATCCAAGCGAAAAAGACCTAAAGGCAGTTATGACCAGCAAGGGCAACATTCAAATCAAATCTGCCAAAAAAGCTGAAGTAAAAACTTCTGAAAAAGAAAAATAAATCCTATAGAAAAGAACCTGAGACAAAATAGTTCTCAGCCACAAAAAAACTAGAGATTTCCAATTGCGGAACTCTAGCTTTTTAATTTTGAGTCGT
>NZ_NCVN01000025.1:0-31734 GCF_002096925.1 Streptococcus mitis
GTTCTGTATCTGTTCTTGCAGTTTGGCGGAGAATTTCTCTGCCGCTTTCTTCCACACAAAACTATACTTGTTGGCATTGGCTTCAATCTTAGTACCATCAATAAACAGACAATCTAAGGTCACTAACTCTTCCATTTTTAAACGAAGATTGAGGTCCATGAAAAGATTACGTATGAGTTCTTCCATCCCTTCAGCGACTCGAAAACGATTGATGGTGCGATAGCTGACAACCAACGGTCCTGTTAGGTATTGCATAGCGAGATTTTCAATCATCATTTTTTCGATTTTTCGTCCAGAGAAAATCCCTTGTGGATAGGCAAATAGAAGAGTAGCTATAAGCATTTTAGGGTGATAAGACGGACGAGCAAAGGCATGATAGAAGGCATGGAAGTAACAATCTTCCAAGGTATTCACCACTCTTTCAATAGTAAAGACGAGATGGTCCTGTGGAAAGAAAGAACTGATTTCTAGTGGTAAAGTTGTTTGATTTGTGTTATAGTGAATATGCATGGGATGGCCTTTCTAAATGGTTTATTAAGCAATTCTATTTTACCAAGACTATCGCAACCATGCAAAAAAGCAACGGCAAATCCGTTGCTTTTTTTTGGAGATAAGAGACTATTGTCCCAGACTCTTTAATCTTGGATATATTTCTTAATTGTGGCTTCATTAAGCCCTACTGTACTTACATAATAACCTTCCGCCCAGAAATGCGGATTCCCAAACTTGTACTTGAGATTAGCGTGTTTGTCAAACATCATGAGTGCACTTTTTCCTTTTAAATAACCCATGAAACTTGAAATACTTATCCTTGATGGAATACTTACTAACATATGTACATGGTCTGGCATTAAGTGACCCTCGATAATTTTAACTCCTTTATAACTACACAAACGATGAAATATTTCGCCTAAACTACTTCGATATTGATTATAGATAACTTTTCGTCTATACTTAGGGGTAAACACAATGTGATACTTACAGTGCCACTTTGTGTGCGATAAACTATATACCTTTTGTGCCATATTTTTCTCCTTTCGCTTTACAATTGGCTTGAACACCTTTATTGTATCGCGTTTGGAGTTTTTTGGGTATAACCTTCGACACGCACCCGCATAGCGGGTGGTTTTTTTGTCTCGCACCTAACGGATCGAGACAGACTAATAGTCACATAATTAGCCTTAATCTTTTCCTATAAAAATTGCATGCTACTATCACGTTGCAAACTTCATTTTCCGTTTAATCGTTCAATAGAAATATAGTAAATTACGATTCCCCTATTTTATCATAGGCTGTTTTCTTGACTTTACCAAGCTTTTATTTTAATATATATGTATAAATATATAGGGAGGTTTATGATGAATATATTGCTGTCTAAAACTGAACAAGACTTGCTATTCTTACTGGAAGAATTAACCAAACACCACGATTGGATAGAAATTCCAGACTTGGCTAAGAAGCTGAATTTTTCAATAGAAGAATTGCAAGAAAACCTTTTTAAGCTTGAACAATTATTTCCAAACCTCCTGCTTCAATCAAGCAAAAAAGGCATTCAATTGCAGTTTGACTTCCAAAACGCCTTGGATCCCAGGACTGCGATTTTTAAACAATCTGAAACCTACTCCTTTTTGAACCAGTTGTTTTTCAATGAGGGACAATCACTCGAGCAAATGTGTCAAGAACTTGTGATGAGCTGCGAACGAGTTCAGGAAATCATCCAGCATCTAAATACTAAACTTCCACAACATTATGGCATCAGCATCCAACTTTCCCCTTTAGTCATGGAGGGAACAGAAGAGGACATTCGTGCCTTTTATCTAGACTACTTTAGCCAAAGTTACGACTTTCTTGATTGGCCCTTCCCTTCTATTTCTGAAGAAACACTGACTCACCTGATTCAGTTATTTTTGGATGCCCAACAAGTTTCACCCAACCTCAGTAGCTTACGGCAAATCAAATATACCCTAGCTATCAATCTGGAGCGGTTTAATAAGAGTCACTTCATTGAAAGTCCTACTCCCCTTTTAACCAGTCACTACAGCACCCTCATGCAGATTACCCAGTTTGAACAAAATATCAAAAAACTGGCTAGAAATCTCTGTTTTGAACCGACAAAGGAAACACTGGAACAGCTATTTTCAAACCCAATCAAGTTCCCTCAAATAACAAACAAGCCTAACAACGGAGCGCTGGGTGATATTCATCATATCCAAAAATCCTACCGTTTATTGAGCCAAATCTTAGAAGAGTTATCTAAAGAATTTCACCTACAGATTGAAAATCGCGAGGAATTGATTTGGCTCCTCCACTACACTGCCCAATCTGATTTTCTACACCCACTCAGCAACAAGTCTCTTGAAAAACAAAAGTCTCTACTTTTAACCAATTATCAAAAAGAATTTCCAAAACTATTTGAAGTAAGTCAACACAAATTCCAATCTTACCTTACTGAAATGGGGCTAGAAAATCACCCAAGTAAGCTACAAGAACTTGTCTACACCTTTTCTATCCAAGGGCAACGAATTTTAGTCCAATTACTTCAAAAACTTCCCAAAATACGTGTTTTAGTCATTAGTCATTTGGATAGTCATCACGCACAAAACCTTATCGACACCCTTGCTCACTACGGCAATAATCTCTATCTCTTTGATTCTTGGGAAGAATCTGCGATTTCTTTCTCAATTCTCAATCAAATTCCTCACGATATTATTATCACTACCTTTCCTGTCACCAACTCTCCTAAACCACTTATCTACAATCGTAACTTCTCTACTTCAGAATTATTTCATCACCTTCACCTTCTTGCTTCTCAAATTCATAAAGAAAGACTGGCTTAATCGTAACAAAATTTGTTGCGATTTTTTCTTTTATTTTAATTTCAGGAAAACGCTTGCATCTTATTTTACTAAGTGCTATACTGATGATAGAAATTTATTGATTGGAGAATCATTATGAGAAAAATACCATCTCAAACTGAGAAAAAAATGGTTTACAGCATCCGTTCCCTCAAAAATGGAACTGGTTCTGTCCTTATTGGAGCAAGCCTTGTCCTGCTTGCCATGGCTACACCAACTATCTCAGCAAACGAAAATACTACAAGCAATAAGGGAACTAGTAATGAAACTACTACTGCCCTTGCACAACCTCTTACTGATACAGTAGTTAACTCTGGTAAGAACGAAAGTGATATTTCTTCGCCTAATAATGCAAACGCTTCCCTAGAGAAAACAGAAGAAAAACCTGCAACAGAGGTACCCACTCCTGCTGCAACCCCAGCCGATTCAGCCCCACAAACCGGACAAGATCGTTCAAGTGAACCAACTACTTCTACGAGTCCAGTAACGACTGAAACTAAGGCAGAAGAACCAATAGAAGACAACTACTTCCGTATCCATGTCAAAAAGCTTCCTGAAGAAAACAAGGATGCTCAAGGACTATGGACTTGGGACGATGTTGAAAAACCATCTGAAAACTGGCCTAACGGAGCCTTGTCCTTTAAGGATGCCAAAAAAGATGACTATGGCTACTACCTAGATGTCAAATTAAAGGGAGAACAAGCCAAGAAAATTAGCTTCCTCATCAATAATACAGCTGGGAAAAATCTAACCGGCGATAAATCGATAGAAAAACTGGCACCAAATATGAATGAGGCTTGGTTGGACCAAGAACACAAGGTTTTCTCTTACGAGCCACAACCTGCAGGAACTATTCGCGTCAACTACTACCGTACAGATGGCAACTATGACAAGAAATCTCTCTGGTACTGGGGAGATGTGAAAAATCCAAGTAGTGGTGAATGGCCTAACGGAACAGATTTTACGGCTACAGGCAAATATGGTCGCTATATCGATATTCCACTCAAAGATGCAGCTAAAGACCTTGGATTTTTATTACTAGACAGAAACAAACAAGGAGACGATGTGAAAATCCGTAAAGAAGATTATAAGTTCACAGATTTAAAAAATCATAGCCAAATTTTCCTAAAAGACGATGATGAATCGATTTACACAAATCCATACTATGTCCATGATATCCGTATGACAGGAGCCCAACACGTAGGCACTTCTAGCATTGAGAGTAGTTTTTCAACACTTGTCGGTGCTAAAAAAGAGGATATCCTCAAACACTCCAACATCACTAATCACCTAGGAAATAAAGTAGCTATCACCGATGTTGCAATCGATGAAGCTGGTAAGAAAGTGACCTACAGTGGAGATTTCTCGGACACAAAACATCCTTATACCGTGAGCTACAACGCTGACCAATTCACTACCAAAACAAGCTGGCGTCTGAAAGATGAGACTTACAGTTATGATGGCAAACTTGGAGCTGACCTAAAAGAAGAAGGAAAACAAGTTGATTTAACCCTTTGGTCACCAAGTGCTGACAAGGTTTCTGTCGTTGTCTACGACAAGAATAACCCTGAAAAAGTGGTTGGAACTGTCGCTCTTGAAAAAGGGGAAAGAGGAACTTGGAAACAAACTCTAGATAGCACAAACAAACTCGGAATCACAGATTTCACTGGATACTATTATCAATACCAAATCGAACGTCAAGGTAAAACTGTTCTTGCACTCGATCCTTACGCTAAGTCCCTCGCTGCTTGGAATAGTGACGATGCTAAGATTGACGATGCCCATAAAGTGGCTAAAGCCGCCTTTGTAGATCCAGCCAAACTCGGACCTCAAGACTTGACTTATGGTAAGATTCACAACTTCAAGACTCGTGAAGATGCCGTTATCTACGAAGCTCATGTGCGTGACTTCACTTCAGATCCTGCCATTGCAAAAGACTTGACCAAACCATTTGGTACCTTTGAAGCCTTTATTGAAAAACTAGACTATCTCAAAGACTTGGGTGTGACCCACATCCAGCTCCTTCCAGTCTTGTCTTACTACTTTGTCAATGAATTGAAGAACCATGAACGCTTGTCTGACTATGCTTCAAGCAACAGCAACTACAACTGGGGATATGACCCTCAAAACTACTTCTCCTTGACTGGTATGTACTCAAGCGATCCTAAGAATCCAGAAAAACGAATCGCAGAGTTTAAAAATCTCATCAATGAAATCCACAAACGTGGTATGGGAGCTATCCTAGACGTAGTGTATAACCATACAGCTAAAGTCGATATCTTTGAAGATTTAGAACCAAACTACTACCACTTTATGGATGCTGATGGTACACCTCGCACTAGCTTTGGTGGTGGACGCTTGGGAACAACCCACCATATGACCAAACGGCTCCTAGTTGACTCTATCAAATATCTGGTTGATACCTACAAAGTAGATGGATTCCGCTTCGATATGATGGGAGACCATGATGCCGCTTCTATCGAAGAAGCGTACAAGGCTGCACGCGCCCTCAATCCAAACCTCATCATGCTGGGTGAAGGTTGGAGAACCTATGCTGGTGATGAAAACATGCCTACTAGAGCTGCTGACCAAGATTGGATGAAACATACCGATACTGTCGCTGTCTTTTCAGATGACATCCGTAACAACCTCAAGTCTGGTTATCCAAATGAAGGTCAACCTGCCTTTATCACGGGTGGCAAGCGTGATGTCAACACTATCTTTAAAAATCTCATTGCTCAGCCAACCAACTTTGAAGCAGATAGCCCTGGAGATGTCATCCAATACATAGCAGCCCATGATAACTTGACCCTCTTTGATATCATTGCCCAGTCTATCAAAAAAGACCCAAGCAAGGCTGAGAACTATGCTGAAATCCATCGTCGTTTGCGACTTGGAAACCTCATGGTCTTGACAGCTCAAGGAACTCCATTTATCCACTCTGGTCAGGAATACGGACGCACCAAACAATTCCGTGACCCAGCCTACAAGACCCCAGTAGAAGAGAACAAGGTTCCAAACAAATCTCACTTGTTGCGTGATAAGGATGGCAATCCATTTGACTATCCTTACTTCATCCATGACTCTTACGATTCGAGTGATGCTATTAACAAGTTTGACTGGACTAAGGCTACAGATAGAAAAGCATATCCTGAAAATGTCAAGAGCCGTGACTATATGAAAGGTTTGATTGCCCTTCGTCAATCTACAGATGCCTTCCGACTTAAGAGTCTCCAAGATATCAAAGACCGTGTCCACCTCATCACTGTTCCAGGCCAAAATGGTGTGGCAAAAGAGGACGTGGTAATTGGCTACCAAATCACTGCTCCAAACGGTGATATCTACGCAGTCTTTGTCAATGCGGATGAAAAAGCTCGCGAATTTAATTTGGGAACTGCCTTTGCCCACCTCAGAAATGCTGAAGTTTTGGCAGATGAAAACCAAGCAGGACCAGTCGGAATTGCCAACCCTAAAGGACTTGAGTGGACTGAAAAAGGCTTGAAATTAAATGCCCTTACAGCTACTGTTCTTCGAGTCTCTCAAGGTGGTGCCATCGTTGCCCCAGCTGTGGAAGAAAAACCAGAATTTGACCTTTCTAGCTTAAAACAAGAACAAGGGCAATATAATATCCAAGACAATATTCCAAACCGAGTAGTCAAACCGGAACAGCAAACTCCAGCTCCACAAACTAAACCTGATTCTGCAAAACCAGATGCAAAAGTAGCCGATGCGGAAAATAAACCTAGCCAAGCTACAACTGATTCACAAACTTCACAACCAACACAAGAAGCACAAGCATCATCTGTAAAAGAGGCGGTTCAAAACGAATCGGTAGAAAACTCTAGCAAGGAAAATAAACCTGCCCCCCTAGCTAAACAAGCTGAACTTCCAAATACAGGAACCAAAAACGATCACAAACTCCTGTTTGCAGGAATTAGTCTCCTCACCCTTCTAGGTCTCGGTTTCTTACTAAAAAACAAAAAAGAGAACTAAACTAGCCCTCCTATAGAACAATCCCCCAAGCCTTAACGCTCGGGGGATTGATTTTTGCACAATATTTGCCGTCATAATAAACTCGATTAGGATTTTTTATTAAGACTCTTCTAAAATCAAATTCAAACCACGTCAGCTTCACCTTGCCGTACTCAAGTACAGCCTGCGGCTAGCTTCCTAGTTTGCTCACAAGAAAAAGCCTAGATAACTAGACTTTTTTAGCTTATTCTACCGTTACTGATTTAGCAAGATTACGTGGTTTGTCCACATCAAGGCCACGGTGGAGTGTTGCAAAATAAGCGACTAATTGCGTTGGCACAACCATTGAAATTGGTGAGAGGTAAGGGTGGACGGTCGTAAGAACGATGTCGTCTGTATCTTTGGCAACATTTTCTTCTGCAATAGTGAGAACCTTGGCACCACGGGCTGCCACTTCTTGGATATTTCCACGAGTGTGGTTGGCAAGGACTGGATCTGACAAGAGGGCCAAAACAGGCGTTCCTTCTTCAATCAAGGCAATGGTTCCGTGCTTGAGTTCTCCTGCCGCAAAACCTTCACACTGGATGTAAGAAATCTCTTTGAGTTTGAGACTTGCTTCCATGGCTACGTAGTAATCTTGACCACGTCCGATGTAAAAGGCATTGCGAGTTGTTTCAAGAAGCTCACGAACCTTGGCTTCGATGGTTTCTTTCTCTGAAAGAGTTGATTCGATAGACTGAGCTACAATTGACAACTCATGCACCAAATCAAAGGCTTGTGCTTTGGTATTTCCATTTGCTTCTCCGACTGATTTTGCAAGGAAGGCAAGGGCTGCGATTTGCGCTGTATAAGCCTTGGTTGAGGCTACGGCAATTTCAGGTCCTGCATGAAGGAGCATGGTATGGTTGGCTTCACGTGAAAGAGTTGAACCTGGGACGTTTGTCACTGTCAAGCTTGGGATACCCATTTCATTAGCCTTAACCAAAACCTGACGGCTATCCGCTGTTTCACCAGACTGACTGATAAAGATGAAGAGTGGTTTCTTGCTGAGAAGTGGCATACCATAGCCCCACTCAGATGAAATTCCAAGTTCTACTGGTGTATCAGTCAATTCTTCCAACATTTTCTTAGAAGCAAATCCTGCGTGGTAAGATGTCCCAGCTGCAAGGATGTAAATGCGGTCTGCATCTTGAACAGCCTGGATGATAGCTGGTTCTACGACAACTTGACCAGCCTCATCTGTGTAGGCTTGGATGAGTTTACGCATAACAGTTGGTTGCTCATCAATTTCCTTGAGCATGTAGTAAGGGTAAGTTCCCTTACCGATATCTGACAAATCAAGCTCAGCAGTATAGCTAGCACGCTCACGACTATTACCATCATAGTCTTGAACTTCTACACTATCAGCCTTGACGATTACCAACTCTTGGTCATAAATTTCCATGTATTGGTTGGTTTCACGAATCATAGCCATAGCATCTGAGCAGACCATGTTATAGCCTTCTCCAAGACCAATCAAAAGTGGTGATTTATTTTTAGCTACGTAGATGACTTCAGGATCTTGTGAGTCAACCAAGGCAAAGGCATAAGAACCACGGATGATATGAAGGGCTTTTTTGAAGGCTTCAAGAACTGACAAGCCATCTTCTTCCGCAAATTTTCCAATCAAGTGAACGGCGATTTCCGTATCTGTTTGCCCCTTGAAGTGGTGACCTGCAAGGTATTCTTCCTTGATTTCAAGGTAGTTTTCAATCACCCCATTGTGAACCAAGACAAAACGTTCTGTCTCAGAGCGGTGTGGGTGAGCATTGTCCTCAGTTGGTTTCCCGTGAGTTGCCCAACGAGTATGTCCGATACCAGTTGTTCCCTCCACACCAGCTGTCTTGGCAGACAATTCTGCAATACGACCAACCGCCTTGACCAGATGGTTTTCAGCACCACCTAGGACAAAAATCCCCGCAGAATCATAACCACGGTATTCGAGCTTTTCAAGCCCTTGAATCAAAATATCAGTTGCATTTGTGTTTCCAACAACACCAACAATTCCACACATAGTATATACGACACAGACCAGCTGTGCTTTCCCCTTAAAATTGGTATAGTCTGATTCCTCTTTTATAGAATCAGCAAAAACAGTATATACTTGTTTCTTTCACTTGTCAAGAGCAAAAATTGGTATAGTTCAAATTAAGCTCCTGTAAGCAAAAGACTCTGACCAATTAAAATCATTAGTCAGAGTCCTTTTTAAAATCCATTATTGTCGCTTAATTCCTTGAACCAGTGCCCTGATTTCTTCAGACGACGTTCTTGCGTTTCCAAGTCTAATTCAACCAAACCATAGCGATTTTTATAGCTGTTGAGCCATGACCAGCAATCAATAAAGGTCCAGATTAAGTATCCTTTACAGTTGGCTCCATCTTCAATAGCACGGTGAAGTTCACGAAGATGACCTTTTACAAAGTCAATACGGTAATCATCTTGAATCATTCCATCTTGACGGAATTTTTCTTCCCCTTCAACACCCATACCATTCTCAGTCAACATCCACTCGATATTGCCATAGTTTTCCTTGATATTTTGGGCAATGTCATAAATCCCTTGCTCATAAATTTCCCAGCCACGGTGAGGATTAATTTTACGTCCAGGCATCACATAAGGCTCGTAAAAATGTTCTGGTAAGAGTGGACTCTCTGGATGCTTAGCAAATCGAGGAGCCATAACACGCAAAGGTTGATAGTAGTTGACACCAAGGAAGTCCACCGTATTGTCACGAATGAGCTCCAACTCCTCCTCTGTAGCATCAGGTAAGAGCCCATATTCATGCAAGATTTCTACCAACTCCTGTGGATAAGTCCCCAAAACAGATGGATCTAAGAAAGATTGGGCCTGAAAAAGGTCCGCAATACGAGCAGCATTGACATCAGCAGGATGCTGGCTACGTGGATAAGCCGGTGTCAAGTTTAAGACAATCCCAATCTTGGAATCTGGCAAAAGTTCATGACAAGCCTTAACCGCCCGACTGCTGGCCAATTGTGTATGATAAGCTACTTTAACGGCTGCTTCTGCATCCACCTTATGTGGATAATGGGCATCGTAAAAATAGCCAAATTCTACTGGAACGATGGGCTCGTTAAAGGTAATCCATTGATCCACTAAATCTCCATAAGTCTCAAAACAAAAACGAGCATAGTCTTCATAGGCTGAGACAGTCGCCTTATTTTCCCAACCATCACCATCCTCTTGAAGAGCAAAAGGCAAATCAAAATGATAAAGATTCACTAAAAGACGAATCCCTTTGGCCTTAATAGCCTCAAAAACCTTACGGTAAAAGTCTACACCTTGAGGATTGACTTCCCCACGCCCTTGTGGAAAAATCCGTGACCACTGAATAGAAGTCCGAAAGGCCGTGTGACCAGTTTCTAACAGTAGCTCAATATCCTTTTCCCAATTTTCATAAAAGGTCGATGTCTTATCTGGACCAATCCCATTATAATAACGATTTGGCTCCACTTGGTACCAATAATCCCATAGATTATCTCCCTTACCGTCACCAGCTACACGTCCTTCTGTTTGTGGTCCAGAAGTAGAGGATCCCCAGACAAAATCCTTTGGAAATCTTAGCATACATTTACCTCTTTATCTACTCATTTTTCCCATTATACAGAAAAAACAAGGTAAAAACTAGTTACATTTTTTCCTTGTTTTTCTTCTGATTATAGTTTTTATTTCTTGCTGAGGATTTCAAGCGTTTCAAGCAAGTTATCTGCATGAACTTCGATGGTGTCACCAGTCGCTTTAATCTTCACTTCTACGATTCCATCGGCTGCTTTCTTCCCAACAGTGATACGGATTGGCAATCCAATCAAGTCGCTGTCGCTAAATTTGACTCCGACACGTTCGTTACGGTCATCCGTCAAGACTTCGTAACCAGCTCCCATCAAGCTTGCTTCAAGCTTTTCTGTCAAGGCTTGCGCTTCATCATCCTTAACATTGACAGTAATCAAGTGCACATCAAATGGTGCCAATTCTTTAGGGAAGTTGATTCCCCAAGCGTAACGGTATTCACCTTTTGGCGTTTTGTTAACAAAGAGGCGAGCGTGTTGCTCCATCACTGCTGAAAGGAGACGGCTGACACCGATACCATAACATCCCATGATAATTGGCACAGCACGGCCATTTTCATCCAAAACATCTGCTCCCATGCTTGCTGAATAGCGTGTGCCAAGTTTGAAGATGTGACCAATTTCGATACCACGCGCAAAGTTAAGGACACCTTGTCCGTCTGGAGAAATTTCACCCTCACGAACTTCACGGATATCCACATATTCTGCAGTAAAGTCACGGCCTGGGTTCACACCAGTCAAGTGGTAGCCATCTTCGTTAGCACCGACAACTGCATTGCGAACATCTTGCACCTTACGATCTGCAATAATTTTAACATTCTCTGGCAAACCAACTGGTCCAAGTGAACCAAATCCTGCTTGAACAACATTCGCCACTTCTTCTTCGCTAGCAACGTCGAAGAAATCTGCTCCCAAGTGGTTTTTCAACTTGACTTCGTTGAGTTGGTCATTTCCAACTAGAAGGGCTGCAACAAGCTCACCATCTGCCATGTAGAAGAGAGTTTTAATTGTTTGTTCTTCTGGAACATTGAGGAAGGCTGCAACTTCATCAATTGATTTAACATCTGGAGTTGCAACACGAGTCACTTCTTCTTCAGCGACAACACGGTTGCTTGGTTTGTACTCATTTGTTGCCATTTCCAAGTTAGCCGCATAGCTAGATTCACTTGAGTAAGCAATGGTATCTTCACCAGAAACCATCCATTTAAGCAATTCTGCCTTGATTTCTTCTTGCACTTCTGCAGGAATCTCATCAAATGAAGCAACTGACTTGTCCAAGACAACCCAGCGGTCAAGGTCTGTACGAGCAGGTGTAATGGCCATAAATTCTTGGCTGTCCTTACCACCCATAGCTCCACCGTCACCAATAATTGCCTTGAAATCTAAACCACTACGAGTGAAAATACGCTCATAAGCAGCTTTGTACTCATCATAAACACTGTCCAAGCTATCATAGTTAGCGTGAAAGCTGTAAGCATCCTTCATGATGAACTCACGTGTACGAAGAAGTCCATTACGTGGGCGTTTTTCATCACGATACTTAGGTTGGATTTGGTAAAGGTTGAGTGGCAATTGCTTGTAAGACTTAACAGAATCACGGACAATAGCTGTAAAGGTTTCTTCGTGAGTTGGACCTAGGATAAAGTCTGATTTTTCACGATTTTTTAGTTTGTAAAGGTCCTCACCATAAGTTTCGTAACGACCTGATTCGCGCCACAATTCTGCACTAAGAAGGGCAGGAGCCAACATCTCAACTGCACCAATCTTGTCGAATTCTTGGCGCATGATATTTTTAGCTTTTTCAATCACACGATTTGCAAGTGGTAGATAAGAATAAACACCTGCAGATACTTGGCGAACATAACCAGCACGCAACATAAGAGCATGGCTGATAACTTGAGCATCGCTTGGCATTTCGCGAAGCGTTGGGATAGGCATTTTACTTTGTTTCATAATATTCCTCGATTATCTAAAAAAGAGTCGCATGATGTCATTCCAGGTCACAGCAATCATCAAGACAACCATGATGACCACTCCGGCCAAGGTGACATAGGTTTCAATTTCTTGTTTCAATGGTTTGCGGCGAATGGCTTCTAGGATATTGAGCACAATCTTACCACCATCCAGGGCTGGAATCGGAATAAGATTAAAAATCCCAATATTGATGGAAATTATTGCCAAGAAGTACAAGACATTCTCAATTCCATTTTTAGCAGCATCACTACTTGCCTTAAAAATAGCAACAGGTCCACCTAGCTTGTTCAAATCCGGTTGGAAAATCAGATTTTTCAGAGCTGAGAGAATTCGGAGAGCCGAGTCAGCAGCAGTTGTAAAACCACCTACAAACATGGATAGAAAATCTGACTTAATCCCCGGTTGAACACCTAGAAGGTAACGGCCTTGACTTTCTTCCGGACTAACAGTGACTTGTTTGTCACTACCATTTTCAGAAATAGTCACATCCAAGGTCGGGGCCGTCTTATCTTTGGTTTCTGATTCCACAGCCTGAATCAAACTTTCCCAGTTGCTAACCTCATGTGAGCCAATCTTGGTAATCTGTGCCGTTTCTGGTACTCCCACCTTAGCCAAGGCCCCTTGAGGCATGACATGGAACTGATTGGTATCAACATCTCTGACACCACCCTGCATAAAGATTAAAATCCAAAAAACAACGACACCTAAGATAAAGTTGTTCATAGGACCTGCAAAATTGGTAATCAGTTTCCCCCAGATAGTTGCATTTTGATATTGAACATCTAAAGGTGCAATCCGAACCTCAGTACCATCTGCTTCCACAACCGTTGCATCGTGATCTACTGCAAATGTTTTTTCTTCTTCCAGAACCAAGCCCCTGATAAAGAGCTTGTCTTCAAAGTCAAACTGGGTCACCTGCATAGGAAGAGCTGTTTGATCCAATTTTTTACCTGAAAGATTAATGCGTTTAACCTTACCATCATCAGTAAGCGTCAAACTGACAGGAGTCCCTGTTTTGATTTCAGTCGTATCATCACCCCAACCGGCCATGCGAACATAGCCCCCAAGAGGCAAGATTCGAATGGTGTAGGCCGTTCCATCCTTGCCAATATGAGCAAAGATTTTGGGACCCATACCAATGGCAAATTCACGCACTAGAATTCCTGATTTCTTGGCAAAGTAGAAGTGTCCGAACTCGTGCACCACTACAATAATTCCAAAAACCAGAATAAAGGTTAAAATTCCGAGCATAGTATTTCCTCCGTCTTTTTATTAAAAGAGTCCAAACAAGTGCATAATTGGAAATACAAGCAACATACTATCGAAACGATCCAAAACACCACCATGTCCAGGAATAAATTTCCCAGAATCCTTGACACCAAAGTGACGCTTGATCGAACTTTCTAGTAAATCACCAAATTGTCCAGCAATGCTAAAGAAAATAGCAAAGACTGACATCTTGTAAATTCCATACGGAAGAGCAACTGTTCTGTCAAACATCATAAAGATGATGGTTACTAAAATCGCACCTAAAATACCACCCAAGGCACCCTCAAAGGTTTTATTTGGAGAAACTGTCGGAGCTAATTTTCGTTTACCATAGTTCATTCCTATAAGATAGGCACCACTGTCTGTCGCCCAGACAATACACAAGGCCAAGAGAGCCTTATCTAAACCTGCAACGCGAGCATCTAGTAAAGCATTAAATCCAAAGCCAACATAAAAACTCATAGCAAGCGGGAAAACCGCATCCTCAATCGTATAAGACTTGCTAAAAACGGTCGTTCCTAACATGATTGAAATCAGAACACTATAGGCAACCACATTCCCATCAACTGGCAAAAAAGTCAGGTAATTCTCCAAGGGAATGGTCAAGGCAAAGGTTGCAAAGAGAGTCAAGAGGCCCTCCATAGTCATGGTCTCTAGACCTCTCATCTTCAAAAGTTCATGCATGGCTAGCATGGCTATGATTCCAATTGCTATCTGAAGCAAGAGTCCCCCAATCATTAAAATTGGTAGGAAAATAGCCAGGGCAATTCCTGCAAACAAGGTTCTTTTCTGTAAATCCTGTGTCATATTTCCTCCTAAACTCCTCCAAATCGGCGATGACGACGATTGTAGGCAAGAATGGCTTCCTGCAAGGCTACCTCGTCAAAATCAGGCCACAAGGTATCTGTAAAATAGAGCTCACTGTAGGCTCCCTGCCATGGAAGGAAATTGCTCAAACGCAATTCTCCACTAGTGCGGATAATCAAGTCTGGGTCTCGTAACTCCTTAGGCAAATGCTGGGTGAAGAGATAGTTGCCAATCAATTCCTCTGTGATGTCACCTGGGTTGATTTTGGCATCTAACACATCCTGAGAAATCAACTTAAGAGCCTGTGTAATCTCAGCACGTCCACCATAGTTGAGGGCAAAATTAAGAATCAAACCTGTGTTGTTCTTAGTCAATTCCTCAGCTTTAGTCAGAGCTTCAAAGGTTTGCTTAGGCAGGCGGTCTGTTTCCCCAATCATTTGAATCTTAACATTATTCGCATGCAATTCCGGGACATAATTATCATAAAACTCTACTGGCAAGTTCATGATAAACTTGACTTCCTGATCTGGACGGGTCCAGTTTTCTGTAGAAAAAGCATAGACCGTAATAACCTTAACGCCTAGTTTGTTGGCTGCCTTGGTCACAGTTTGCAATGCTTCCATGCCCGCCTTGTGTCCGAAGACTCGCGGTTGCATACGTTTTTTAGCCCAACGACCATTGCCATCCATGATGATGCCGATATGAGCAGGAACCTGTGTCGGAACCTCTACTTCCACAGCCTTATCTTTCTTAAAAAATCCAAACATGATCTTATTCCTATTCAAAAATCTATCGTTTCATTATACCATATTTCCCCATTTTCTTCTATCACTAAGCTATTTATTCTCAGGCACAAAGCCCATTTTTCAAAAAAATAAGCCGCCTGATTGGGCGACTTTATTTTTTATAGGGAGATTATTATGAAAAAGTTTTAGGAGTTTAAGTTAAGGTCTTCTTAACTTATGGACTTAGTATACACTTCCTAGCTTAAAGTTTCCTTAAGTATTTTTAAAAATCAATTTTTTCCATTTTTCCTGCCAATTTTTCTTGGATAATCGTGTTTGATAGAGCTTCATTCGGTCTTCATTCTCTAAAAAATGAGGAGTTGTACGAACTTGAAAATTCAAAATATCCTCCAAACCATAAGGTGCATAGAGTTCAAAATCAGATTCTTCATTCAAGCGTAGTCCAACAGCCGTACATCGTTCTGGATACTTACTCATAGCATCACAAGAGCTGCTATAGGGAGCAGTATGAGGGCTGTGCTGGTGCATATAGACCTGATTTTTCAATTCCCACTGGTACTGAGGAAAGTCCTCTCGCAGTTTTTTCTCTAGGGACAGGGTTTCCTCATAAGAAATATCCGGATCAAAGAAAATCACATCTACATCTGTTTCACAGTCAAAAGGGGATGTGTCTGACAAGAGATTCCAGATAAAATTTCTGACAGAACCTGCTGCCAACCACGAGTCTTTTAAGCCAAGATCTCGAATGATAGTCAAAATAGCCATCATATCTGGATTTTTTCTAAAAGCCTCTAGAATTTCTTGCTTATTTTTCATTGTACTCATACCCCAAATGATCATATGCCTTAGCAGTCGCAACTCGTCCTGAACGAGTTCGCATGATAAAACCTTTTTGAATCAAGTAGGGCTCATACATGTCCTCCACCGTCTCGCGCTCCTCGGCAATATTAACAGAAAGAGTTCCTAGACCAACAGGACCACCACCGTACATCTCAATCATGGTCCGAAGGATTTTCTGGTCCACATAGTCTAGACCTTCATGGTCAACATCCAGCATGGTCAAAGCCTTATCCGTAATAAGATCATCGATAACCCCATCCCCCATAATCTGGGCAAAATCGCGCACGCGCTTGAGGAGACGATTGGCAATACGAGGGGTCCCACGACTACGTAGGGCCAACTCAGAAGCTGCCTCATGAGTGATTTCCATCTCAAAAATATCTGCCGTCCGCTCGACAATTTCTGTTAAGTCCGCATGGGCATAATACTCCATATGACCTGTAATCCCAAAACGTGCCCGTAGAGGATTGGAAAGCATACCAGCCCGAGTCGTCGCCCCAATCAAGGTAAAAGGTGGCAACTCCAAATGAACACTGCGACTGCCTTCACCAGCCCCAATCATGATGTCAATGTAGAAGTCCTCCATGGCACTGTAAAGCACCTCTTCTACTGACATGGGCAAACGATGAATCTCATCAATAAAAAGGACATCCCCAGGCTCTAGGTCATTCAAAATAGCTACTAAATCACCGGCTTTTTCAATGACTGGACCAGAAGTTTGCTTGAGATTCACGCCTAATTCGTTAGCAATAACAAAGGCCATGGTCGTTTTCCCCAATCCTGGAGGGCCAAATAAGAGGACATGATCCAGCGCTTCATCCCGCATTTTGGCAGCTTCGATAAAGATTTGGAGCTGATCCTTGACCTTATCCTGCCCAATATATTCACGTAAGTACTGAGGACGGAGTGTGCGTTCTACTAACTCCTCATCCCCCATTATCTCATTATCTAAAATTCTACTCATGGCTCTATTATATCAAAAATCCAAGTCACAAACAAAAAAGCCACCTAATTAGGTGACTCCTAAGTTTAGCACTTATGTGGTATAATATTCCACGGCACTGCTACACCGCCTACGAAAGGAGGTGAGATAGCCCATGATGGATACAATACTTAAAACTATCATCGGACCAATTGTGGTCGGTGTCGTTCTTCGGATAGTCGATAAATGGCTAAACAAGGACAAATAGTGTCAAAAAGACCCCAAGCTTATTTGGACGTGAGCTTGGGGTCTTTTCTAGCCTATGATATAGACACAATACTTAATTCTCTTTCATTATCCCACAGTTCACACATTTTGTCAAAGGTTTACATTCTCGGCTTGTCATTTATAAGCAAAAATAATGTTCATCATGCGTTTATCTGCCAACAAATAAAGGAGACATGCCACCAAGGTAACCAGCCATATAGCATATACAGAAACTGTTAAAACCGTGAATTCCTCCATGATGATTAGTAGTAAATTTGCCAGATAATACCGCCCAACAACCGTTGTTAAAGCAAACAAACCTGCAAATGACAATAAAAAGGCAAGTGGTAGGGCAAGGATAAGTTCCTTCCGATATTTTCCTAAGAAGAGGACAATAATACCAGCAGACAGTGTATAAGCAAAAGCAATTGCTCCATAAACAAGTCCCCAAGATAACATTGCAAGACTAGAGAAAGCAAAATCACCATCCATTAGCTCTAGGACCAGCATAGACAAAAAAGTGAATTCACTGACTAGTAGATTAATCAACAAAGCAAGCATAAACTTCGCTTGGAGTAAATGTTTCAAATCGACAGGAATCAGTCTGAGATTTGAAATCGTTTTAGACATTTGTTCTATTCTTATCAAATCCACTAAAATCATGCTCGCAAAAGGGAGGAGAAAATAGTAGTTCAAAAAGAAGAAACCATTTTCTACATACCAGCCATTCACACTACCGAACGAATGACCTTGATAAACCTGATGACCAATCATAAACTCTAACAAAAAGAGCAGGATGGCTACAAAGGGAATTATATACAGTATCTTTCGCCTTCTTAGTTTAGTCAATTCTAGCATCAACATTTATTCATCCACCTTTCTTAACCAAGATTTAATGGACAAGAAAGACAAAACAAGTAAAGATAAACCTAGTACAATAATCGATAAGATAGCTGGCTGTTGAAGTACCACTCCTTCTCTGTTTCCTTCCCAGATTAAACTGTTAGCACTTGTTACTGGACTGATATTTGGACTCGTCCTTGCTAAAAAAAATGACACTAAAACATACATGACGCCGACCAAATTTCCAACTATCTCCTTGCCTCTTACTTTTATCATGACCAAAGCAACTAAAGGAAATACTCCCATGGGAATTAAGACACCACTACTCATACAAAGAGAGAAGAATCTTAATAATAAAGACAAACTGACTGTTGAAGAAAAGCGAGATAGTAGTGCAAATAAGGAAACCGAAATATAGGTGAATAACATGATACACAGAGCGTTGATTTCAATATACAAAATCTTAGCCCAGAATGTCTTCATCAGATTTGCTGAAGCGAGTTTCAAGTTGTTCATGATGCGATAGCGATATTCTACACCAAATGCCTGTATTGTATAGGAAACACAATACAAAGGGAGAATCAAAAAGTTTAAATAAGACAAAGAAAATTTATAGACAAAGGGGAAGGAGTCAAACAAGCCTCTCGCATCATTTACATAATAACAGATGAGAGCTAGGTAGAGGGAAACAACACCATATACGACAAAATTCAGTTTTTGATGCCTTTGTTTGAGAAATTCAATCTTCACTAAATCAAGCAATTCCCTCACCTCCTGTTACCCGCTTAAAGTAATCCTCTAAACTTTCATTGTTTTTATAAGAATATTCTTTTAGAACTATTCCGTTGTCTTTTAAGGCGTTAGATACAACCGCAATGTCAAAGGCAGGTGATTCTCCCTGAAGTTCAAGTTCTATATCCGAAAGAACACTAATCTGTTCTTGCAGGTTTATCCTGCAAAGCACTTCCTTAGCTTGAGAAGCATCCGAAACAATTAGGTGGATTTTCCTTTTATCTGCACCATCTATTAATTCCTGCATAGTCTTTTCAGCCATAAGGTGGGCATCATGCAGTATCCCAACTCTATCTACAAGCTTTTCAAGTTCTGAAATAATGTGACTGGATATTAAAATCGAAATGCCATGATTGGTACTGAGCTCCTTTAGATAACGGCGCATTTCAAGGATACCAATAGGATCCAAACCATTTGTTGGTTCATCTAATATCAGAATTTTCGGCTGGTGCATGATAGCGTTAGCAATTGCTAACCTTTGCTTCATTCCCAGAGAATACTGTTTGAATAGTTTTTTATTTTCTCCATCTAATCCTACTACTTGTAAAGCTTGCTCTACTTGTTTTAGAGAAACTCCTCTCAATCTCGCAAAAATAGAGAGATTTTCAGGCCCCGTTAAATTAGGATAAAAAGAAGCACTGTCCAATACCACACCGATTTGAGATAGCAAGTCCTTAGAAAAGTCCCCTGACAGTTTTTCAGATAGAATCTTCACTTCACCACTATCCATCGCTGTCAAACCTAGAATAGCTTTGATAAAGGTAGTCTTTCCAACGCCATTTCTTCCTAGTAAGCCATAGATTTCTCCCTGTTTTAGCGTAAAGTCTATCTTATCTAAGACAATTTTCCCATCATAGGATTTTGATAAATTAGATGTCTGTATTACTGGATTTATCATTTTATTCTCCTCCTAACATCTATACACCCACATCAAGAGATATAATAGAGTAGTTCCTGTATAACTAGTTATAGAAGAGGGTAATAGGGTATAGCAAACTTACAATCCCCCTTTAAGTCCTTCAATCTGTGGCACGATCCATTTTATAAATGTTACTTCACAAAAAGTTTAATAAATCAATCCGCCAGCTCAAGATCAACTCCATTAGTTGTTGCAGCTTATTGTATAACTCTCGAACCCCAAATATATTGTGATTGATTTACAGTTTTTAAACGCAATCGCTTACAAATAATCCTGAAAAAAGATAATCTAAAAATGATTTTACGAAACTTTGCTAAAATACTCATATTAACCACCCTTTTCTTATCTTTACACTTGTAAGTGTACTACTTTAAATATTCTTTGTCAATAAAGAAGTATTCTTTTTTTCAGTTTTTTTTCAACTTATTCTTTTAAGACTATTTTATGTTGAAAAGTTGAAAAATAGAGATTAAAAGTATATAATTAATCGTAAATTTATTTAAAGAAGGTTTAAAGATGAGCATATTATCTGATAAACTAAAAGCCAAGAGAAAAGAAAAAGGATTCTCACAAAAAACACTTTCCGAAGGAATTTGTGAGCAAAGTCAAATCAGCAAAATAGAACGTGGCAACTATATGCCTGCTGCTGATTTACTCTATAAACTTGCAAATCGGCTTCAAGTTCCCTTAGATTATTTTTTCGATGAACAGATTGAAATGACTTCCAATATAACACCGTTTAAGAAATTAGCAGAAAAATTACTTGAAGATCGTAATTACGAGGATTTAGAATACCTCTTAAACTTAGAAAAAGAAAAGTCTCAGTATCTCTCTACTGAGGATGAATTTTATCTTCTATGGATTCAAGCGATTATCCTTTTCTACTTACATAGTTCCAAAGATGAAGCTATCGCCAGTCTAGAAAACGCTTTGCCAAAGCTTTCGGTCAGCTCATCTGTGTATCTTAAACTCCTCAATACTTTATCTAATTTTTATTTTTCTGTAGGGCGTGATGCAGAATATGAAGAAAATAACTCACTTCTTATCAGTTTGTATCAGGAAAAAGATTTAAACCACCAAGAGTATTTATTTGGTTATATTCGAGTTAAACATAATTTCGCCTATTATTTACACTCTAAAGGGAAGGAATTAGAAGCCGTCCAAGAAGCCTTAGAAACCATTGACTTTTGTAAACAAAAAGAGACCAGCTATCAGCTGGCTCCTCTTTTAACTATCGTTGCGAATGCCGGAAAAGATTTTTTAAAGCACGATGAAATTCTTGACTATTATTTACAGGCTCGTGATATCTGTAAAATATACGAACACAAGCTCATGATGGCTAAGATTGATCATTTTTTGAAAGATAAGGATAGGTGACTTCAATCGTAATAAGTTATAATTACCAATTAGCTATAAACGTAAAAGTGGAGAGAAACTAATGTCGTTTTCTCCACTTTTGTTAATATCCCCTCTTCCATTTGTATCCCGCCAAACTTACTAATACAAGTAAAACTAAACTAAAGATAATAAAGAATGTCGTAAAACCAAATAATCCATTTTATGCCAAATCTGCCGTGTAAAGTTCGGTCTCTATAAAGAGAAGGTAAGAAAACTGATAAAACCAATCAGGAAAAGTCCACTGGCAATAAGAAAGAGTCTCCATAAAAGAATGAGAATTCCTCCTACTGCTAAAAAAATACTGGGACAAGGAGTAAATCATTCATGACTTTCTCCTTTCCAAATGCAAAAGCACTCTATCCTACTGAGAGAGTAGAGTATTTTATGGTATAATATTGTTCGGCACTTCTACACCGCCTGCGAAAGGAGGTGAGATAGCCCATGATAGAACTAATCCTTAAAACTATCATCGGACCGATTGTGGTCGGTGTCATCCTTCGCTTAGTCGATAAATGGCTAAACAAAGATAGATAGTGTCAAAAAAAGACCCCAAGCTTAATGTGGAAGTTAGCTTGGGGTCTTTTCTAGTCCATGATATAGAACTAATCCTTAATTCCTCTCCATTATCCCATAGTTCACAAAATTTGTCAAAACTTTACAACCTCACCCATTTAGCTTCTTCAACTTTATAATCTGTCCAATAAAGTTTATAAGATTGGGAGAAAGTTATCGAAAAATTATTTTTAGAATAATCCCCAAAAGCCTGAAATAGAGCCAAAAAACTCCACCTGATTGGGTGGAGTTAAGGGAGATTATTATGAAAAAGAAAAGTTTAGGATTTTATTAAATAAAGTTAGGAGGTCTTTATTTAATAGAGATATAATACAATACGAAGCTTAAAACTAGCTTAACTTTTCTCAAATTTTACTATTTTATACTCAATGAAAATCAAAGAGCAAACTAGGAAACTAGCCGCAGGCTGTACTTGAGTACGGCAAGGTGACGTTGACGTGGTTTGAATTTGATTTTCAAAGAGTATTACAAAAAAATTCTATCACCATCACCTCACCCCACAAAAAAAGCCACCTGATTGGGTGACTTCATTAGGAGATTATGATGAAAAAAAGTTTTAGGATTTCATTAAATAAAGTTAGGAGGTCTTTATTTAATGACTATATGATACTAGACCATCCTTAAACTTTGCTTAAGAAAAACAAGTTTTGTTATTTTTCTCTATTCACCCAAGTCATCCCTATACAATTATAGGTGGATAAGATTTCAAAGCCCATAGAACGATAGAAGCCCAAGGTTCTTTCTGTCTCTTCTGTCACCAGCTGAACTTGATAGACATCTTTGTAATCCTCTAAAACCTCTTTCATTAGGGCACTACCAATCCCTTGACGCTGATAGATAGGTAAAACGATTAAATCCTGAACCAGTACTGATGAGAATCCATCTCCAACCAAACGTATCAAGCCCACCACAGTATCATCATCAAGCGCCACATAAATCGCTAATGAATGAGATAAGGCCTGCTCCAGCATCTCTGATTGATCGGTATAATTTGTCCAACCGACAGCCTGATAGAGATGCAAAACATCCTCTAGCTTGACAAATTCTTGCTTTTTAATAGTGATCATGTCAACACCTCTTAAAACTCTCTCAAGCTCTTGTACTGCCGTCCATTTTTATCAAAATTTTCAGGAGCCAACCATGCTTCCAATCGAGCTTTGACTTGAGGCCAGTCCTTATCAATCATAGACAACCAATCCGTATCCCTAGTACGCCCCTTATAAACGACTGCCTGGCGGAAGGTTCCTTCATAAACAAATCCCAAACGCTCCGCAGCTCGTCTGGATGGCAGATTAAGAGAATCACATTTCCATTCGTAGCGACGATAGTTAAGCTCCTCAAAAACATAACGTGCCAAGAGATACTGAGCTTCTGTCCCTATTCGTGTTCCCCTGAGTTCTGGAGAAAAAGTGACCGCTCCCACTTCTATCACTCGATTATTCTGGTCAATGCGCATGAGAGAAAATGTTCCCAAAGCCTTACCAGTTTCCTTGTCTATAATTGCATAGTAAAAGCGATCCTTACGAGCCAACATCTGATTTAAAAGGCTAGCCAGCTCCTCCATATCTGCCACTGGTTCCTGAAAGAGGTAAGTCCACATCTCCCGCGGAGTATCTGGACCATAAACAGCTAATAAATCATCCGCATGCTTTTCCACCGAAAGAGCCTCTACCCTAGCATAACGCCCTTCTAAGAAACCAATAGAAGGCAATTCGCCCGGTGTATAACCTTCCATTGACTCCCCAATCATCTGATCATATTCATTTACTGGCATTTTTCTTCTCCTTGTTTTACGCTGAAAATACTATATCACAAATTGTTCTCTTTGGAAACTGGCACTGTCTTCAAACTTCATCCTCAACACTATATTAGTGACCCGTTTTCTGTCTTTTATCCTCTAAGGCTTGATTAATTCGTTGTGTGAGTTTGTGAGTTTGCCAGATTTGATACAACCATATCAATCCATAAATTAACAAGAAAAAGAACCAAAGCAGAGGGCTCCATAAAACTGAACCCCAGCCAAAAAATAGAGAGGTCAATACTAAGACAGTAGCTGTAACTAATAAATGAACTCCTACACGTATACTAAAAGCAAGAAACTCTAGCTTTTCAAGTATTAAAGTCAATACCCCCATAATTCCACCCATTAAAAACAGAGCTAGAATATTTTTTACCATTGGTGCAGGATAGGTAATGCTTGGATAACACTGAGCTAATAACATCATACTCAAATAAAAGAAGGAAGCCGTGCGCATTCCCGATACAAAATAATCAATTAATCGTTTCATGATTTTCTCCTATAAACCTAGATAATTCATTAGGGACTTAACGTATTTCCGGCTCACACTAGATTTGATGCCCCGAGTCATTTTAGCCATCATGTTCCCTGAAAAACTATCTGATAACGATTCTAAGTGGTCAATGTTTATAATTGAATGACGTGATATCTGTATAAAGTTACGCCGATTAATCCGATTCTGAAAGTTTATCAATGTTTCCTTCGTTTTATAAATCCCGTCTACCGTATAAATGGTTAATAAATTCTTATCAATATCAGCTAGAATAATATCCTCAATCTTCACCATAACCAGATAATCATCCGCCCGAATAGGAATGGCCACCTGATTGGTTGTTGAAAATTGTTCTAAATACTCCATAACTTCCCTTGCTTGGTCAGTTAACTGAGCTGCCTGAATTACAATATGTGGGTCCTTTTCTGAAAACTCTGTCTTCATTTCAAAACGAATCTTCATTTTCTCTCCAATATACCTTTATTTTCTCTTGCTAAACACTTTAACAAATAAAAGCCAAAGAAGAATAGCGACAAGACTGATAATAACCACTATAAAGTATGTCTCTTCCTTTGTCAATAGTTCTTGCCAGTTGATTTGAATTCCCATTTTTTCTTGAAATTCCTGTAATAGACTGCTATTTTCTGTAAATGCGGTCTCTAATGGTTCTTTCATTAAAATCTGTCGATAAAGAGAAGCAATATAAGTTGCAGGGGTACACTTCATGATAATCTGTGCAAAATCAGGTAATACCCCAATAGGGACATAAGTTCCTACCAAAAATCCAGAAGCAGTCCCCACTATAGTTGCCAGTTTTCCAAGACTATCTACAGATTGAAAACGGTAAATCAAAAGAATATTTACCACACTTGAAAGCAGACTACTTAACAGCATAATCAAAGTAATTTCTGGTAAATGACTGATAACTGGACTTTCTTTAAAATAAAGGCTCATAACAGCAAACATAAACACCTGCATGACAAAAGAAATGATAATACTGCTGATTAGATAGGACACCTGTAAGCCCCAGCTACCTAAATCTGTCAAGAAAAGATCTTGATCTACTTGATTTTCACGATCCTGTACCATTTGTGTAAGAGCCGTAAAACTGGTTGTGATCCCCGTCACAGCCAAGGTCCCACCCGTCAGCCAGTTATTTAAAAGCTTCGTATTGTCAGGGAGTTGGGTCCAAGCATCCGTCAAGTTCTTCTGTAAAAAAATGATATAAAGTAGGAAGGAAATCAATGCCCCCAATAATGAGAAAAATACTCCTGAACGATTACGAAAATATAAGATAAAATTCCGTTTCAATAAAGCTAACATTAGCGAACCTCTCTTCCTGTAAGTGCAATAAAGGCATCATCCATAGTGCCTGGGCGAAACTCAAAATAATCAATTTCTTCTCGAACTTTTGCCAAAAATTCAATAGCTTCCAGTGACGTTCTTGGATAAAAAAGATATTCCAACTTATTTTCTTTCTCTACTACCATTCCAGTCCGTAGCAATTTTTCTAAATCGGTTATTTCTTTAAAACGAATTTTTAGGATATTAGATGCATACTGACTTTTAATCTTAGTCGCAGAACCTTGCGCAATCACTTTCCCATGATCAACGATATAGATCTGATCCGCTTCATCCGCTTCATCCAAATAATGAGTCGTTAAGATAATAGTCATCCCTTCATCCTTTTGTAGTCGATACAGAAGATCCCAGATGGATTTGCGAGTCTGAATATCAAGACCTGTCGTTGGTTCATCCAAGAAAAGAATATCTGGTCGCGAAAGAAGAGCACGCGCAATATCAACCCGACGTTTTTGTCCACCTGACAAAGTCCCATATAGTTGTTTCTGGAAAGCAGTCAAGCCCAGTTGATGGATCAAATCATCCACACGACTTGCTGCAATCTCCTTATACTGTTGAGCACGAATCGTGAGATTTTCCCTAACCGTTAACATCTCATCTAGTACACTAGCTTGAAAAACAACTCCGATTTTCGTATTTGGCGCATAGCGAATCTGACCTTGTGTCGGCTTTTTCAAGCCGATTAACATGGAAATAGTGGTTGATTTACCTGCACCATTGGGACCCAAAATAGCATTGAAACTTCCTTTTTCAAACTCTAACTGAATATCATCGACAGCCATATGAGTGCCGTACCGTTTAGTCAAATGTTTAGCTTGTAAAATCATATTTCTTCCCTCCTTTTATCTCACTAGTTTAACAAAAATAATGACAGAAAAATCGACTTTTGAGATAAGTGGTTAAAATAAAAGGTTAAGTGGTGAGATAATTAGGGTTAAGTTAAAGTAGAGAAGGCTACAGCCATTTTTCTCCTACCGAATTGCTAAATGAAGCTTAAAAACACTTACAAAAACACATTATATTTTTAAATATGCGCTATAAAAGAGATGTTTTACCGCATCTGACCGAAAAATTCAAGAATCGGTAGTATTATTCTCGCCAAATCAAACAATAAAAAATTAACTAGAAATCATGACACACAATCCCTTCTATCAAAATGAAACTGCTGAATATGATATGATTGAATTTGAAGCAAGTAAGTATTGTCCTGAATTTGAAACTTCCATTAGCCAAATTTTTAACGACAAGTAAATCCATTAGGAAATAATCTATGAAAAGAATTTTCAATACAAGCAAAAAACAGCTCTTTTTATCCGAGAAGAGCTGTTCTATTTTATGAAAGAGAAAGTCACTAGTAACTCTTGTACTTCTCTCTACGTTTTTACTGTTTGTATTCAAATTTCTCTTGTTTTAGTGTTTGCTTTTGTAGACTGGACTACCAACCAGAACTGTGTTTTTATCTTAGTTGGGACTATTATAGTACGGTTCAGGACTATCTACAAATTCTTCAGATGTGTATCAAAAAAACTTATCGTAGCAAACCAAGAGTCTACACTTTCTTTCATTAATAAGCGCCAATCTTTTCGATAACGATGATTCGGTTGATAAGCAACCGTCAACATATGCCCTGTTTCATGGTATTTTTTAAACAAAATGGATTCCCCTTTATAATGTGAAATGATATCATCTATCGCGGATGATGCATTCCATATTTCATCAACATCGCTTCCTAGTAATAATAAAGGAGAGGAAATTTTACTCACATCAATCTGGGCCCTACTATCTTCAGGAATATGTTTTCCAAAAAACTTGTTTAACAAGTAATTTCCTAACTGAAATTTTTGATACGGAAGTTCTTTTTGCAAATATGTCCAAGAAGATGAATGAGAGTTGAGTTTTCCCTTTATTCCCTCAAATATTACATTTGAGGGGGAATTGAGTACCAAACATTGCACATCTTCCAAAATACTTTGTCCAACCAGAACAAGCTCTGCTCCTTTAGAGCGACCATATATTCCTATTTTTGTATTATCAACTTGAGGATGATGATATAGAAAATCTTTCGCCTCCTCCAGACATTCTATTGGAATTCGTTCTAAATTTTGGGGTAATCCCTCTAAACCAAAATAAGCTATAGCAAGACAAATATAGCCTCTTGAAGATAAAAGTTGGGCAATATTCTGAGCTTTTTCAATTCTTCCCTCACTACCGCTAACAATAATCACGGCTGGTGCCTTTCTTAACTTTTCATCATAAAATAATCGACCTTGAAAATGTTTGTCATAGATATCTTGATATCTTACTCCTAGATTCATATAACGCCTTACAAAACTTTGCTCCGCGATCACATCTTTCCCCAGCTTGATTTTAATTTCAACACCAAAACAATCTCGTAATGGAATTCTATCAAGAGAACTCGGTAATCTTCTTTTCCTATTCTTCAACGGTTTCGCATTAAAGAATAAGCCCATTTCTGAAATCCCTTTATAAGATCCCGAAATAGATGCTGTCTGAGAGGTATCAATCATACCGTCCTCATCAGATAAAAAAATTGCGGTTGATTTCCATATAACATCATGATCTAAAAGCAAGGGAGCATTTATACAGTAATAATCAGACAGGTACATTTCTACACAATACATTGCCCTTGGTTCTAAACCATTAATAGCAATATAAAAAGATTCATCCGCTAAATCTGTTTGTGAAATCAGTTCTATGTTTACAGTCATGTCTTCTCCTTTTTGTTAATTCACTTAACAATTATATTTGAAATTTACCGTGACTTTTACCACGGTAATTCTCCCCACACCTTTTCAATATCATCCATCAATTTCACAACTGTTTGAAGTTCCACCTCGCTATAGTTGTTTAAAACTGAAAAGATTGATTTTTCAATATATGCTTGTTGCTCCTTATGGATTTTAAAAATTTCGATGCCTTTTTCAGATAATCTCAAATATTTATTTTTCCCATTATTCGGATCAAAATCAAAAACAACTAAATTTTTTTGAATCAATCTCCTAATACTTTGAGTTATTGCACTTCTTGAAACTTCTAATAATTCAGATAATTTTACTAGATTTAAGGGCTGATTTTCCCCAATCACAACAATCAAATGTACCTCATTCAAAGTAATGGATTTGTCAACACCACTTTTATGTTGATTTTTTTTTAACTGGTCAAACGCTAAAATAAATCTATTGAAACGATTATTAAATGCAATAAATTCTTTTTTATCCATAATCTCTCTTTCCTTTGTTAATCATATTAACAAAACAGAAACTTCCTGTCAAATAAAAAATCCCCCAGATTCTACTCTGAAGGATTCCTATCTTATTTCACAACAATGTTAACCAATTTATTCGGTACCGCAATCACTTTCACGATTTCCTTACCATCAATTTCTGCTTTAACTTTTTCATCAGCTAGAGCAATCTCTTGCAATTCTTCGCGTGATAGGTCTTTAGCGACCATGAGTTTGACACGAACTTTTCCTTTGATTTGAACAACGATTTCGATTTCATCTTCAACCAATTTGCTTTCGTCCCATGTTGGCCAAGCCACGTAAGAGATTGACTCACCTGTTGCTGCAACAGTTTGCCAGAGCTCTTCTGCCAAGTGAGGAGCAAATGGTGCAATCAACTGAACGAAGCCTTTGGCGTAGTCTACATAAAGTTTGTCTTCCTTGTTGGCAGCGTTGACAAAGACCATAAGTTGGGCAATGGCTGTGTTGAATTTGAGAGATTCGATTTGCTCTGTGACAGCTTTAACGGTTTCGTTGTAAACCTTGTCGAGAGCGCCATTGTTTTCTGCAACAATTTCCTTGCTTGTAATCAAACGGTAAACACGGTCAAGGAACTTACGGCTTCCTTCCAGACCTTCTTCTGACCAAGCAATCGAAGCATCAAGTGGTCCCATGAACATTTCATAGACACGAAGGGTATCGGCACCGTATTGCTCCACTACGTCGTCTGGGTTAACAACGTTCTTGAGCGATTTAGACATCTTGGCTGGTGCTTGCTCCAACTCTTCCCCCGTTTCTACATGGAAGAAAGAACCGTCACGTTTTTCAACCTTGTCAGTTGCCACAAGAGCCCCACGGTGGTCACGATAGCTTGTTCCCAAAATCATTCCTTGGTTAAAGAGTTTTTGGAATGGTTCTTTCGTCGGAACAACACCGAGGTCATAGAGGAATTTGTGCCAGAAACGAGCGTAGAGCAAGTGAAGAACAGCATGCTCTGCACCACCCACGTAGATATCTACTGGCAACCATTGTTTAAGAAGATCCTCATCAGCCAATTTCTCAGTATTGTGTGGGTCAATATAGCGGAGGTAGTACCAGCTTGAACCTGCCCATTGTGGCATGGTGTTGGTTTCACGACGACCCTTGACACCATCTTCACGAGTCACTTCAAGCCAGTCTGTCAAATTAGCTAGTGGACTTTCACCAGTACCTGAGGGACGGATATCCTTGGTTACAGGCAAGACAAGTGGCAATTCATTTTCAGGAACAGCTGTTGAAGTTCCATCTTCCCAATGAATGATTGGAATTGGCTCACCCCAGTAACGTTGACGGCTAAAGAGCCAGTCGCGGAGACGGTAGGTAACCTTCTCTTGTCCACAGCCTTTTTCTTCCAACCAAGCCACAATCTTAGCAATTGCGTCTTCTTTGTTGAGTCCATCTAGGAAGTCTGAATTGACATGAAGTCCATCTTCTGTGTAGGCAGCTTCTGCTACATTTCCACCTTCCAGCACCTCTACGATTGGAAGGTCAAACTGTTTGGCAAATTCCCAGTCACGTTGGTCATGAGCAGGAACAGCCATTACTGCACCTGTACCATAACTAGCAAGAACATAGTCGGCAATCCAGACTGGAATTTCCTTACCATTGACAGGGTTGATGGCATAAGCACCAGTCCAAACACCAGTTTTTTCTTTGGCAAGGTCTGTACGAGCCAAGTCAGACTTAAGGCTAGCTTGGTGTTTATAGTCTGCTACTGCCTCTGCTTGCTCTGGACTTGTGATGGCGTCTACTAATTCATGTTCAGGAGCCAAAACAGTGAAAGTCGCACCGAAAAGAGTATCAGGACGAGTAGTAAAGACAGTGAATTCCTTATCAGTTCCCTTAACCTTGAAGGTTACATTAGCACCAGTTGATTTACCAATCCAGTTGCGTTGCATATCCTTGATAGACTCTGGCCAATCTAGTTCATCTAAGTCATTAAGCAAGCGCTCTGCGTAAGCCGTGATTTTGAGCATCCATTGGCGCATTGGTTTGCGGACAACTGGATAGCCTCCACGCTCAGAAGTTCCGTCAGGAAGCACTTCTTCATTGGCAATGGCAGTTCCCAATTCCTCAACCCAGTTTACTGGCACTTCCGCTTCATAGGCCAAACCTTTTTTGTAAAGCTTAGTGAAAATCCATTGCGTCCATTTGTAGTAATTTGGATCTGTTGTATTGACTTCACGATCCCAGTCATAAGAAAATCCAAGCGCATTGATTTGTCGTTTGAAGTTGGCAATATTTTCCGCTGTAAATTCTGCTGGGTCATTACCTGTATCCATAGCGTATTGCTCTGCAGGCAAACCAAAAGCATCCCAACCCATTGGGTGAAGGACATTGTAGCCTTGCGCACGTTTGTAACGGCTGAGGATATCGGTTGCTGTATAGCCTTCTGGGTGTCCTACGTGCAGACCCGCTCCAGATGGATAAGGGAACATATCAAGCGCATAAAACTTTGGTTTTGATGCATCTGTTCCTGTCTTAAAGGTATGATGTTCTGCCCAGTAGCCCTGCCACTTAGGCTCAATTTCTTTATGATTGTAAAAACTCATGGTCTCTCTCCAATTTTGTGATGCTACTATTATACCATTTTTGAGGGAATTTGAAAGACGAGAAATGTTCTTTTGGACTTGGATGGCAAGAAAGACCGAATCGCAAATCCAGCTTATGTAGCAGTATAAAAATTAGCCCTCATTAGGCAGTCTGACGCTCAGCAGTCTAAAAGCAATCTGAGTTCACACATCTTATGAGTAAATTAAAAGACGGTTTAAAAAATGTACTGACCCCAAAAAGTTAGACAATTAATTTAAGCAAAGGATTTAGTTCTGTATTGTACAGGGCTAAGTCCTTTTAGTTTTACCTTAATTCGTTTGTTGTTGTAGTAATCAATATAGTCTACAATAGCTTGTTCCAAGTGTTCAAGTGACTGAAACGTATTCTCATAACCATAAAACATTTCAGACTTAAGAATGCCAAAGAAAGATTCCATCATACCGTT
>NZ_NCVN01000021.1:0-30411 GCF_002096925.1 Streptococcus mitis
ACGAATTAAGGTAAAACTAAAAGGACTTAGCCCTGTACAATACAGAACTAAATCCTTTGCTTAAATTAATTGTCTAACTTTTTGGGGTCAGTACAAACTTGCAGGATTTTTTTTATTCTAAACGGCCATCTTGACGATAGGCGATATCTGGTTGCCAAGTCCATTTGGCACCGAATTTTTCAAGTAAGTCAAAGCTTGCTTGAGGTCCCATGCTTCCAGCTTTATAGTCATGAAGTGGGGCACCATTTTCAGCCCAAAGTTCTTCGATACGGTCAATCAATTTCCATGACGCACCAACTTCATCCCAGTGGCTAAAGTTAGTTGAGTTGTTGTTTAGTACATCATAAATTAATTTTTCGTATGGTTCTGGAGAAGCACCAGTTGCGGTCGCATCTGTACGGTAATCCAGTGAGTTCGGAGCTAAGTTAAATTCTTCTCCTACTTGCTTTCCATTTAGACTGAGAGAGAAACCTTCTGTTGGTTGGATATAGATGGTCAAAATATTTGGAGCAAGTGGTTCTCCAAATATAGAGTCCATTTGTTTAAAGACGATGTTGACATGAGTTCCTTTTTCAGTCAGACGTTTACCAGTACGGAAGAAGAAAGGAACGCCACGGAATCGATCGCTGTCTACAAAGAAGGCACCAGATGCAAAAGTTTCAGTTGTTGATTCTGGATTTACATTTGGTTCGCTACGATAAGAGATATATTTCATGCCATCAATCTTACCAGAGCGGTATTGACCACGGATAAAGTGTTCTTTAAGCTCTTCATCAGTTGGATGATAGAGGTTTTTAAAGACTTTAATCTTCTCAGCACGAATCTCGTCTTTTGTGAAGCTTGCTGGCTTGTCCATAGCAAGGAGAGAAAGAAGTTGGAGTGTATGGTTCTGTACCATATCACGGAGGGCACCTGATTGGTCATAGTAGCCACCACGTTCTTCTACACCCAAGCGCTCCGCAAAGGTAATTTGAACATTGTCGATAAATTCCTTGTTCCAAACGTTTTCGAAAATCAGGTTGGCAAAGCGAACTGCAAAGATACTTTGAATCATTTCCTTACCAAGATAATGATCAATACGGAAAATTTGTTCTTCGTCAAATGTTGCTAGGAGCTCGTCATTCAACTTGCTTGCAGTTGCGTAATCTGTACCAAATGGTTTTTCAACGATTAAGCGTTCAAAACCTTTACCATCCACAATGTTTTCAGACTTGAGGTGTTTGGCAATGGTTCCAAAGAACTGAGGCGCCATAGACAAGAAGAAGAGCTTGTTGTGTTCAGCTTGGTACTTGTCATTTAGTTCAGCCTGCAATTGACGCAAAGCAATGTAGTGTTCCGTATCATTTACATCATGACTTTGATAGTAGAAGTGGCTAGCGAACTCTTGAGCTTGTTCGGTACTATCTGCCAAATCAAGGATGGATTCGACTACAACAGATTCAAAATATTCTTTGCTCCAAGGACGACGGGCAGTTCCAATAACTGCAAAGTGCTTGGAAAGATTGCCGGATTTATATAGTCTAAAAAGGGAAGGGTAGAGCTTGCGTTTAGCCAGGTCTCCACTCGCACCGAAAATTGTAACAATAACCTTAGATGACATCTAGCTACCTAATTTCTATTTTTATTCCTAGTCTTGCTAGGTATGAGGAAATCTCATTTCATAAACTTAATTCTAACATAATTTTCCGAAAAATCAAAAAATCCAATACGAGATAGAAAAAAACTGCAAGGAAATCCTTACAGTTTGAGTTTAGACGTTTAAGACCTTGTCCAAGAACTCTTTCAGACGTGGGTGTTGAGGGTTATCAAAGATTTGGTCAGGTGTTCCGTCTTCAAGGAATTCACCATCTGCAGTAAAGATAACGCGGTTAGCAACCTGACGGGCAAATCCCATCTCATGGGTTACGATAATCATGGTCATACCTTGTTTAGCCAAGTCTTTCATAACGTTTAGTACGTCTCCGACCATTTCAGGGTCAAGGGCAGAAGTTGGTTCATCAAAGAGCATGATATCTGGGTTCATTGCAAGTCCACGAGCGATGGCCACACGTTGTTTTTGACCACCTGATAGGCTATCTGGGCTAGCATTTGCTTTATCTGCTAGCCCAACCTTTTCAAGCAACTCCATTCCCAATTTCTCAGCTTCTTCCTTAGTCATCAACTTGTGCTCGATAGGAGCAAAGGTAATGTTGTCCAATACAGACATGTGTGGGAAGAGGTTGAAGTGTTGGAAAACCATTCCGATATTTTCACGGACGTGGTCAACGTTGGTTGTTTTTTCAGTTAAGTCATAACCGTTCACAGTGATGTGACCGCTCGTAACTTCTTCTAGAAGATTGAGACTACGAAGGAAAGTTGACTTACCAGAACCTGAAGGACCGATGATACAAACAACATCTCCTTCATAGAACTTAGTCGTAATTCCTTTTAAAACCTCATTTTTTCCATAATACTTATGTAAATCATTTACATCAATTTTTAATTTTGCCATTAACGAATCCTCTTTTCTAAGCGTTTCGCTAGTCTAGTCAAAAGTGTGATAATTACAAGATAGAAGATAGCAAGGATTGCATACATCTTGAAACTTTGGTAGTTACGGGCGATGATAATCTTACCAGTTTGGAAGAGTTCAACCAAACCGATAGCAGATACGATGGTTGTATCTTTAAGAGCGATAACGAATTGGTTAACAAAGTTTGGCAACATCAATTTAGTTGCTTGTGGCAAGATAATCTTACGCATGGTTTTTCCATAAGAGATACCTAAGCTTCGGCTGGCTTCCATTTGGCCAACTGGAACGGCCTGAATACCACCACGAACGATTTCAGCGATATAAGCCGCTGCATTGAGTGAGAGGGCAATGGTACCAGCCACAAAGTCGTTAATTGGACTTTGTTGGCCTGTGATAGACTCGATGAAGTTTGGAATTCCCCAGAAGATGAAGGCTGCAAGAATCATCAATGGAATACCACGGATAACGTCCACGAAAATCTCAGAGATCACACGAAGAGATTTGTATGGGCTAACGCTAAACATACCAAAGATAATTCCGATAACAATAGCAATAGCAAATGAGATAAGAGCTAGAGCAAGAGTGATACCAAGACCGCTAAGGAGTTGTTTGTAGTTGTTTTGAAGCAAGCCCCAGATAGTTGTCTCATCAACAGTGCTTGTTGCTGTAGTTGATGATTCGCTAGCTAGGTATTTATCAAGAATCTTTTGGAATTCTCCGTTTGCTTTAAGGTTTGCAAGTCCGTTGTTGAACATTTCAATCAATTCTGGATTTGCTCCTTTTTTAACGGCAAAGGCTGTTTCACCAATTGGAGTTCCAGCGATTGGAGTTTTCAATTTTTGTCCTTGGCTGATAGAATATTTGAGAACAGGTTCATCATCCATAACAGCATCAATGGCACCAGTGTTTAAACTGTCATACATTGATGAACCATCAGCAAAGGTTTTGATTTTGTAACCGTATTTGCTTTGATTTTCTGTTAGGAAGGTTTGAGAAGCAGTTCCGTTTTTAACACCGACTGTTTTCCCTTTCAAATCTTCATAAGAAGCAATGGTGCTTGATTCTTTGACACCAAGGATAGTATTAGCAGTGTAGTATGAATCTGAGAAGTCAAAAGTCGCCTTACGAGCATCTGTGACAGACATACCAGCAATGATACCATCTGCTTGACCAGCTTGGACAGCGTTAATAGCGGCATCGAAACCAGGATTGGTAATTTCAATTTCAAAACCTTGGTCTTTAGCGATTGCCTTAATAAAGTCCATATCAATACCAGTGTATTGGTTGCTTGAATTTTGGAAAACAAAAGGTGCAAAAGAAGAATCGCTGGCAATGATGTATTTAGCTTTAACAGGAATAGCTTTTAAGCCCGCTAGAGTAGTTGTAGTTGGAACTGCTGAAGATGATGAAGCAGTCCATTTCTTGATGATTTTATCAAGACTACCATCTTTTTTCATTTCAACCAAGGCTTGGTTAAATTCAGTAACTAGGTGCTCGTATTTGCTTCCTTTTTTAACACCGAAAGCAAAACTTCCTACAGCTTCACCATCCATTTCAATATGGAGGTCTTGACCTTGGTTGATGGCATATTCGATAACAGGTTTATCATCCATCATGGCATCAATTGCACCAGCACTCAAGCTGTTGTTCATCAAATCACCAGTGTCAAATGTTTTAATAGTAAAACCGTATTTATCCTTGATACTTTCAAGGAACCGTTGAGCGGCTGTTCCGTTTTTTACACCAACAGTTTTTCCTTTTAATTGGTCATATTTACTAATCTTGTGTGACTTAGTAGTTGCAATGACAACTTTTGTATCATAGTAAGTATCAGACATGGTGAAAACTTTTTCACGTTCTTTAGTCTTTGTCATCCCTGCCATGATAGCGTCAGCTTGACCAGCTTGAACCGCATTGACCGCTGCGTCAAATCCAGGATAGGACATCTGAATGTTCCACCCTTTAATCTCAGCCACTTTGTTGATAATATCAACATCAATTCCTTTATAAGTTTGATCTGAATCTTTAAACTCAAAAGGTGCATAGGCGGTATCAGAAACAATCTTAATCGTCTCTGCTTTTGCAATACCTAATGAGAAAATTGGGAATAAAATTAGCAAAAATGCTAGAAATTTTTTCTTCATTTTTAGTCTCCTTTTCCGAATATTTTCCCATTATATCAGAAAAAGTAAAAAAAGGCAAATTTTTATATTTTCGTGTTAGAAAATATAACATCTATGTTTTCTTTTCCTTCTTGAATTGCTACTATAAAGTGCTATAATAATAGTATATAGTAGAAGAAAAGAGGACAGGAACATGAAAGACAAAAGAATATTTAAAGACTTCCAAGCTTCCAAAATGCGGTTAAACCTTTACACAAGCCCCTTGTTAGCCTTTGCTTTTGTCTTCATAGGAGAGTTTGTGGCTTATACTTTATATGGTATTAGTTTGTTAGCTCTCATCGGACTTGCAAGAAATTTTGGAGAGGCTGGTCAAGCTTTTGCTACCTACTTGCAGACTTTGCAGCAGAGCTTGATGGATAAAACAAGTGATTTTCGTTTAATTTTAGAATTGCTAGCCTTTGGTTTCGTTCTCAACACTGTGTTCAGATGGACTAGAAAAGTTGAGAAAAGACCTATTCGAACCTTGGGATTTTATAGAGAAAATTTCCTCAGCAGTCTTCTGAAAGGATTTGGTCTAGGCCTGGCACTTTTTCTTGTGACCTTGTTAGGTTTAGTAGCATTAGGGCAATATCGTTTTGAGTCTATTCACTTGAATCCTTATTCGCTTGCCTTTGTCGTCTTTACTATCCCATTTTGGATTTTACAGGGGACAACAGAAGAAGTGGTGTCCCGTGCATGGCTCCTTCCTCAGCTGGCCTCAAGAACCAATCTAAAACTTGCTGTTATCATATCTAGCATATTTTTTACCCTGCTTCATATGGGCAATTCTGGTCTAACCCCTCTATCTCTAGTGAATCTCTTTTTATTCGGAGTTGCCATGTCACTTTACCTCCTCAAAACAGATACAGTTTGGGGGGTAGCAGGTATTCATGGCGCTTGGAATTTTGCTCAGGGCAATCTCTTTGGGATTTTAGTTAGTGGTCAACCATCAGGAACATCTCTGATGACCTTTTTACCACAAGGCAATCAAGCCTGGCTATCAGGTGGTTCTTTTGGGATTGAAGGTTCTGTCATGACAAGTCTGGTCTTGCTACTGCTGATTGTCTATCTCGCCTATCAATTAAAGAAAGAAAATGAAAGGATGTGACTTCGGTCCGTCCTTTTCTTCGTGAAAATGCTACAAGTATGCTAAAATAGGAATAGCACATCGAGAGAGGATTCTTATGATTAATCGCATTACAGACAATCAATTTAAACTAGTATCAAAATATCAACCATCAGGAGACCAACCCCAAGCTATCGAGCAGTTGGTTGATAATATCGAGGGTGGAGAAAAAGCTCAGATTCTGATGGGGGCGACCGGAACAGGGAAGACCTATACCATGAGTCAGGTCATTTCCAAAGTCAATAAACCAACTCTGGTCATTGCCCATAATAAGACTCTTGCAGGACAGCTCTATGGGGAGTTTAAGGAATTTTTCCCTGAAAATGCTGTTGAGTACTTCGTATCCTACTATGATTATTACCAGCCGGAGGCCTATGTACCTTCAAGCGATACCTATATTGAGAAGGATAGTTCTGTCAATGACGAGATTGACAAACTTCGTCACTCAGCTACTTCGGCCCTTTTGGAGCGCAATGATGTTATTGTCGTGGCCTCAGTCTCTTGTATCTATGGTTTGGGTTCGCCCAAGGAATACGCTGATAGTGTCGTTAGTCTCCGTCCAGGTCTTGAAATTTCTCGTGATAAACTTTTGAATGACTTGGTTGATATCCAGTTTGAACGTAATGATATTGATTTCCAACGGGGAAGATTTCGTGTGCGTGGGGATGTAGTGGAGATTTTCCCAGCTTCCCGTGATGAACACGCCTTTCGAGTGGAATTTTTTGGAGACGAAATTGACCGTATTCGTGAGGTTGAAGCTTTGACAGGTCAGGTCTTGGGAGAAGTGGATCATTTAGCGATTTTCCCAGCTACTCACTTTGTGACCAATGACGACCACATGGAAGTTGCCATTGCTAAAATTCAAGCAGAATTAGAAGAGCAGTTAGCTATCTTTGAAAAGGAAGGTAAATTGCTTGAAGCTCAACGTTTGAAACAGCGGACAGAGTATGATATCGAAATGCTGCGTGAGATGGGCTATACCAACGGGGTTGAAAACTATTCACGCCACATGGATGGACGGAGCGAAGGTGAGCCTCCTTATACGCTCTTAGATTTCTTCCCAGATGATTTCTTGATTATGATTGATGAGAGCCACATGACTATGGGACAAATCAAGGGCATGTACAATGGAGACCGTTCGCGTAAGGAAATGCTGGTTAATTATGGTTTCCGTTTGCCGTCTGCTCTGGACAATCGTCCTCTCCGTCGGGAGGAGTTTGAGAGTCACGTTCATCAGATTGTTTACGTTTCAGCGACACCGGGCGACTATGAAAATGAACAGACCGAGACAGTGATTGAGCAAATCATTCGTCCGACAGGGCTTTTGGATCCTGAGGTGGAAGTCCGTCCGACTATGGGACAGATTGATGATCTCTTAGGTGAAATCAATGCCCGTGTTGAAAAGAATGAACGAACCTTTATCACAACCTTGACCAAGAAAATGGCAGAGGACTTAACCGACTACTTCAAAGAAATGGGCATTAAGGTCAAGTACATGCACTCGGATATCAAGACTTTAGAGCGGACAGAGATTATCCGTGACCTGCGCTTGGGTGTCTTTGATGTCTTGGTCGGAATCAACCTCCTCCGTGAAGGAATTGACGTTCCTGAAGTGAGCCTCGTAGCGATTCTCGATGCTGATAAGGAAGGCTTCCTCCGTAACGAACGTGGACTCATCCAGACCATTGGTCGTGCTGCTCGTAATAGTGAGGGACATGTCATTATGTATGCGGACACTGTGACCAAGTCTATGCAACGTGCCATCGATGAAACGGCCCGCCGTCGGAAAATCCAGATGGCCTATAATGAAGAACATGGTATCGTTCCACAAACTATTAAGAAAGAAATCCGTGACCTGATTGCTGTAACCAAGGCAGTTGCTAAGGAAGAGGACAAGGAAGTCGATATCAATAGCCTCAACAAACAAGAACGCAAAGAACTCGTCAAGAAACTGGAGAAACAAATGCAAGAAGCCGTCGAAGTGCTGGACTTTGAACTGGCAGCTCAGATCCGTGATATGATGTTGGAAGTCAAGGTGTTGGATTAGGGGAATTTTATGAATATTTTAGTTATTAATGGACATCCTGATAAAGAAAGTTACTGCCAAGCAATTTTTCAAACGATTGTAGAAAATATAGACTCAAAGAGACATGAACTTGAAATGATTAATCTTAATGCAGAAGAGTTTGATCCTGTTTTACGTTATGGTTATCGACAAAGGATGGAGGACGATCCGTTTATTCTACGCTCTCAGGAATTAATTCAGTGGGCAGATCATTTCATTTTTGTTTATCCAATTTGGTGGAGTAGTATGCCTAGTCTATTGAAGGGGTGGATTGATCGTGTTTTTACGCCAGGCATTGCATACTCCGCAAATAATCGAGGAAGCTTTATTTTGAACTACTTGAGAGGTAAACAGTTCAAAAAGTTACTAAAAGGAAAAACAGCTAGTATCTATGCAACCTCCATGGCACCAACTTGGTGGTACAAAGTATTTTCAGGTCCGATTAATATTCCAGACAGTTATGGAATATCAGTATTAAAGAATGCTGTCCTGAATCATTGCGGTATCAAAACAAAGAGGGTTTCAATCTTAGGAGAGTTAGGCCGTGAAGTAAATACAAGTTCAACAAGACAAAAATTTCTACAAAAAGTAGCAAAGGAAGTCAGACTGTTGGATTAAGGAGAAGAAAATAAATGACGGTTATTATCAAATCAATGGAAACTCCTGAAGAGATAGAAGGTAAATCTTTCGTTCACTGGCAAACGTGGAGAGAGGCTTATGATGACCTTTTGCCTGCAGAATTTCAGGAGACAATGACATTAGAAAGATGTCGATTCTTTAGTCAAAAGTATCCAGAAAATACATTGATTGCGATAGATGGCATGAAGGTAGTTGGTTTTATCAGTTATGGCAACTTTCGTGATGAGACTATTCAAGCTGGTGAAATTATTGCTTTATATGTTTTAAAAGACTATTACGGAAAAGGCATCGCACAAAAGTTAATGAAAGCAGCTTTGACTGCTCTTAATCATTTTTCTGAAATTTTCTTATGGGTATTGAAAGATAATAAGCGAGCCATTGCTTTCTATCAAAAAATGGGTTTTACTTTTGATGGACAAGAAAAGATGCTTGAACTTGGAAAGCCTATAAAGGAAAAACGGATGGTATTCTATTCTAAATAATTTTAAAAAGTAGAAGCTAATAGTACTGGTACCAAGTCTAAAAATTTAATAAATTAGAAAGTGAGTAAATTTATGTCTCGAGCACAATTAACGATTTTAACAAATATTTGTCTGATTGAAGACCTCGAAACTCAGCGCGTGGTGATGCAGTATCGCGCTCCTTCAACCAATCGCTGGTCTGGTTATGCCTTTCCAGGAGGTCATGTAGAAAATGGCGAGTCTTTCGCAGAGTCTGTCATTCGTGAAATCTATGAAGAAACAGGGTTGACTATCCAAAATCCTCAACTTGTCGGCATTAAAAATTGGCCACTAGATACAGGTGGGCGCTATATTGTCGTTTGTTATAAGGCAACTGAGTTCTCTGGTACCCTTCGCTCTTCAGATGAAGGAGAAGTTTCTTGGGTGCAAAAAGACCAGATTCCAAATTTGGATCTGGCCTATGATATGTTACCCTTGATGGAGATGATGGAAGCTCCGGACAAATCTGAATTTTTCTACCCTCGCCGTACAGAAGACGATTGGGAAAAGAAAATTTTCTAGTCTTTTACTAAATAACCGAGCTGATCCAAGGCCTCCTCGATATAGTGGAGGTCTTGTTGTGTTTCGGCCTCGACTAGGTGGTAATGGATGCCATCTGTCAATTCAGATAAAGGTCTAAAATCAGAATGCTCGACTTGTTCTAGAAAATGTTGTACATCTCTGCGGCAAGACAGTTTCAGCAAGGTTTCAATTTCTCCATAAACGGGATGGTCAATCAAGGTATTTTGAACACGTCCACCATTATCAACGATAGCAAGGAGTTCTTGACCGATTTCTTCAACTTCATGTTTCACTTTGAAAAGTTTGTGAACATAAGGATTGGTTTCAATTTGCTTATAGATGTAGCCACGATTAGTGGATAGGATAGGAGCGCCATCGGCTCTCAAAATTGCAATGTCCTGCACAATGACCTGACGTGTGACATGAAAATGTTCAGCCAAACTTTGGCCATTGAGGGCTTTAGGGGCTTCTTTCAAGAGTTGAAGTAGGGCTTGTTTGCGATCTTTTGTCATAGTTCTTCCTTTTAACGGCGTTTTCGAAGCACTTTATAGACGGCTAGTGCTAATGTATAGTCTACCATACTATGGATAATTGTGCCAAATCCAACTAGTACAAATAGAACATAAAACATATTTTCTACATTGGTACCAGAAGTTGCGTAAAAAACGACACAGGCCAATACTTCAGCAAGGGCATGGATAAGCGCTAAAACAAAGTTAAAAATCCAGGAAGATTTTGGTTTATCAAGGGTTTCGGGGAATTTTTGTAGGTAAAGAGCTCCTAGAGTCCCAAAAAAGATATGGGAAAAAGCTCGAAATACGATAACCATAGGATAGCCAGCCATCAAAAATCCAAAACTAGAGGCTATGATGACAAAAATTGCCATCAAGGGCGACAAGAACATAGCGATAAAAATAGCGATGTGGCTCCCCAAAGTGTAAGAAGCAGGTGGAATGACAATCTTAAAGGGCATAACAATTGGAATCAAAATCGCAATAGCCGTTAAGAGGGCAGTCATTGTCATAAATTGTGTCTTTTTCCGTGTATTCATAAGAATCTCCTTTTTAACTGTATATACACTAGTATAGTACTATAAACAAGACAATAAAGCAAGGATTTACTTGGGTTTATAGGTCGTTTTTAAGTTAATAATCTTCGAAAATCTCTTCAAACAATGTCAGCTTCCATTTGCAACCTCAAAACCGTGTTTTGAGGAACCTGCAGCTAGCTTACTAGTTTACTCTTTGATTTTCGTTGAGTATAAATATTGGTAAAGATTTAACTAAAAAGGAACTACTTCAAACAAAATCTCCACCTTCAGGTTTGAAAGTGGAGATTGTTTTTATTTCTTCAAAGTTTGTAGTCTTGGAACAATGGCTAAGGTTAGAACTGCGGAAATGACTAATTCGGCAATCGAATTTGTTGAGATAACAGTTGCTAGGAGTTTTTGGATATTACCATCAAAAACATTTCCAAAAAGGTAGAAAATTCCACCAAGTACAAAGACTGTGTTGGTCAGTGAACCAAGGGCACCAGCTAAAATCAGACCAGTCTTGTTTTTCATCAGTTTATAGACTAGATAAGGAGTTAAACCAATCAAAATACGTGGGACAATTGCAATGATAGCTGAGTAGATGTTCCCATTTGGTACGAAGGGAGAGAAGAGGTAGCTTGTCGGTAGAATTGTAATTGTGTTAACCGTCAAGCTAAGTAGCCCCATCAAAAATCCAAGTGTAACCCCAACGCGTGGGCCGTAGATAATGCTGGCAATAATGACAGGAATATGAACAATGGTCGGTTTGATTGGAAATGGAAAAAGGTTAAAGATAAGTGAGCTCAGAAAGTGTATCACGAGCATGGTAGCAAAAAAGATAGCAATGGGTGCAATATTAGAGCGTTTTTTCATCGAGAGTTTCCTCTATTCTTTCTAAAATAATTGTGAGGTCGGCTAAAGCTCCTCTTCCGTGGTCTCCGCAAGCTAGTAGGGATTCCTTAGGAGCAATCAGCTGATAGCCGTAGGCTTCTAATGTTTTCAGATTAGCCTGAGTTGCTGGATGGTCATACATTTTTGTATTCATAGCAGGAGCTATTAGTTTGGGAATATGACTTGGCAGGGCTAGAGCTGTACAGGTCACCATATTGTCCGCAAAGCCAAGGGCTAGTTTTGCAATAGTGTTAGCTGTTGCAGGGGCTACGATAAATAAATCTGCCTTTTTTCCAAGTTCGATATGATTGACTTGATCGGGATAGGGTTCCTTCATGGCATCCAAGTGGACGGAATTCTGTGAGAGTACCTGTAGTGTCAAAGGTTGGATAAACTCTGTAGCAGCCTGGGTCATTAAGACAGTGACTTGATGACCTTGTTTTTTTAGAGAACTGACTAAATCTGCCGACTTGTAAGAGGCGATTGAGCCCGTTACAGCCAAGAGAATATGTGCCATAGCTTTCCTTTCTATGAATGATAGGCTTGAATTTTTTCAAGGAGGAGTTCTGCAATTTCTTCTTTAGTCTGAACTGTCTGAAGCTGATCTTTTTCAACAAAGATTGCACGGTGTTGATCTGCTGAAATTTGAGTCAGGTCATTTGCGATAATCAAGTCTGCTTGGTTCTTGATAAGACTTTTTCTAGCAATGTCAACCAGATGGTCTTCGGAAATATCAACCAGCAGTTTGAAACCAATCAGATGAATAGCAGGATTCCATTCCTTGACTAAAGAGATGATTTTGGGTGTTTTTTTCAGAAACAAAACCTGAACCTCATCAGTCGAAGAAATCTTAGCTTGATGATTTTGCTTGTTTAAAAATTCCTCTAGATTGGAGCTAGCCTGAACTTCCTCAAGTCCTGTCATATAAACAGGAGTGTAGTCGGATACAGCCATTGAATGAATCAAGACCTCATAATACTTGACACGTTCTTGCATTTCAAGGAGAAGGTCGTTTGTATTGTTAATTTCTTGAATACTTAGGTTAGGATGGGCTTCTGGCTTCAGAGCTCGTTTTGTCGTAATTAAACAAACTTCATGCCCAGCAGCAAGCAAGCTTTCTGTGATAATTTTCCCCAAGCGTCCTGTAGAATGGTTAGTGATAGAACGGACGCTGTCGATAGCTTCACTGGTACCGCCCGATGTAACTAAAATTTTCATAGCACTATTGTACACAAAAATAAACGGTAAGTAAAATGAAAGCAATAAATTTTTGGTAAAAACGAAGATTTACTATAGTTTCAAACTATAAAGCCATATAAAATTTAAGAAAGGGCTCTAAAAACATTAAAAATATGGATATTTACGAACGTTTAGAGAGTTTTCGGATGTTAAAAATCTTATTTTGTGTTATAATGAATTATCATATAAGAGGTTAGAGGAGTTTTGAATGAAAACAGATATTGAAATCGCACAGAGTATTGAGTTGAAGCCAATCGTTGATGTTGTAGAGAAACTTGGTATTTCTTACGACGATTTGGAGTTGTATGGAAAGTACAAGGCTAAGCTCAGCTTTGATAAAATTCGTGCAGTTGAGAGCAATCCAGTTGGTAAATTGATTTTGGTTACTGCCATCAATCCAACACCTGCAGGTGAAGGAAAATCAACGATTACCATTGGTCTGGCGGATGCCTTGAATAAAATTGGAAAGAAAACCATGATTGCTATCCGCGAACCATCTCTTGGTCCAGTTATGGGTATCAAGGGTGGTGCTGCTGGTGGTGGTTATGCCCAAGTTCTGCCAATGGAAGATATTAATCTCCACTTCACTGGAGACATGCATGCCATTACAACTGCCAACAATGCTCTTTCTGCCTTGATTGACAACCACTTGCACCAAGGGAATGAGTTGGGAATTGACCAACGACGTATTTTCTGGAAACGTGTAGTGGACTTGAACGACCGTGCCCTTCGTCATGTAACCGTTGGACTTGGTGGTCCTCTAAACGGTATTCCTCGTGAGGATGGCTTTGACATTACCGTCGCTTCCGAAATCATGGCGATTCTTTGCTTGGCAACAGACATCGAGGACTTGAAACGCCGTTTGGCTAATATTGTTATCGGTTATCGCTATGATCGTACCCCTGTTTCTGTAGGTGATTTGCAGGTCGAGGGTGCGTTAGCATTGATTTTGAAGGATGCGATTAAGCCAAACTTGGTTCAGACAATTTACGGTACACCTGCCTTTGTACATGGTGGTCCATTTGCCAATATTGCTCACGGATGTAACTCTGTCTTGGCAACTACAACAGCCCTTCACTTGGCTGATTACACAGTTACTGAAGCTGGTTTTGGTGCAGACCTTGGTGCCGAGAAATTCCTTGATATCAAGACGCCAAACTTGCCAACATCTCCAGATGCAGTTGTCATTGTTGCAACCCTTCGTGCCCTTAAGATGAATGGTGGCGTGGCTAAAGACGCTCTTACAGAGGAAAATGTGGAGGCGGTTCGTACAGGTTTTGCTAACTTGAAACGCCACGTTGAAAATATCCGTAAGTTCGGTATTCCAGCAGTAGTAGCTATCAACGAATTTGTTTCTGATACAGAAGCCGAAATTGCAGCCTTGAAAGAACTTTGTGCCTCAATCGATGTTCCGGTTGAACTAGCAAGTGTCTGGGCTGATGGTGCCGAAGGTGGTGTAGCACTTGCTGAAACGGTTGTCAAGACTATCGCTGAAACCCCAGCTAACTATAAACGTTTGTATGACAATGACCTTTCTGTCCAAGAAAAGATTGAAAAGATTGTTACTGAAATCTACCGTGGTAGCAAAGTGAACTTTGAGAAGAAAGCTCAAACACAAATCGCTCAAATCGTTCAAAACGGTTGGGACAAATTGCCAATCTGTATGGCTAAAACTCAATACAGTTTCTCAGATAATCCAAATGCACTTGGAGCACCTGAAAACTTTGAAATTACCATTCGTGAATTGGTACCAAAATTAGGTGCAGGCTTTATCGTTGCCTTAACTGGCGATGTCATGACCATGCCAGGCCTACCAAAACGTCCAGCAGCTCTCAACATGGATGTTGAAAGTGATGGAACAGTATTAGGCTTGTTCTAGTATATTGCAATTGACTTTAAATGAGTTTGGAAATACTATCCAAGCTCATTTTTTATCTAGATATAAGAAGTTGCCTTCTACACGTAACTAGTCTAGGTAAAGATATTTTCCCTTATTTCTGATATAATAGAAATATTGACTTCAAGAGTAAGGAAGAGAAAATGAACGCATTATTAAATGGAATGAATGATCGTCAGGCTGAGGCGGTGCAAACGACAGAAGGTCCCTTGTTAATCATGGCAGGGGCTGGTTCTGGAAAGACCCGTGTTTTGACCCACCGTATCGCTTATTTGATTGATGAAAAGCTGGTCAATCCTTGGAATATCTTGGCCATTACCTTTACCAACAAGGCTGCGCGTGAGATGAAAGAACGTGCTTATAGCCTCAATCCAGCCACTCAGGACTGTTTGATTGCGACCTTCCACTCCATGTGTGTTCGTATTTTGCGTCGCGATGCGGACCATATTGGCTACAATCGTAATTTTACAATTGTCGATCCTGGTGAACAGCGAACGCTTATGAAACGCATTCTCAAACAATTGAACTTGGATCCGAAAAAATGGAATGAACGGAGCATCTTAGGTACTATTTCCAATGCTAAGAATGATCTGATTGATGATGTTGCCTATGCTGCCCAAGCTGGTGATATGTATACGCAAATCGTGGCCCAGTGTTATACTGCTTATCAAAAAGAGCTTCGTCAGTCGGAGTCGGTTGACTTTGATGATTTGATTATGCTGACCTTGCGTCTCTTTGATCAAAATCCTGATGTTTTGACTTACTATCAACAGAAATTCCAATACATCCACGTTGATGAGTACCAAGATACCAACCATGCACAGTACCAACTAGTCAAACTCTTGGCTTCCCGTTTTAAAAATATCTGTGTAGTTGGGGATGCGGACCAGTCTATCTACGGCTGGCGTGGTGCTGATATGCAGAATATTTTGGACTTTGAAAAGGATTATCCCCAAGCCAAGGTTGTTTTGTTGGAGGAGAATTACCGTTCAACTAAAACTATTCTCCAAGCGGCCAACGAGGTCATTAAAAACAATAAAAACCGCCGTCCGAAGAATCTCTGGACCCAAAATGCGGATGGGGAGCAAATCGTTTACTATCGTGCCGATGATGAGCTAGATGAGGCTGTATTTGTAGCCAGAACTATCGATGAACTTGGTCGGAGCCAAAACTTCCTTCACAAGGATTTTGCAGTTCTCTATCGTACTAATGCGCAGTCCCGTACTATTGAGGAAGCCCTGCTCAAATCTAATATTCCTTACACAATGGTTGGAGGAACTAAGTTCTACAGCCGTAAGGAAATCCGCGATATTATCGCTTACCTCAATCTCATTGCTAATTTGAGTGACAATATCAGTTTTGAGCGTATTATCAACGAGCCTAAACGTGGAATTGGGCCAGGTACAGTTGAGAAAATCCGTGACTTTGCGAATATGCAAGACATGTCTATGCTAGATGCTTCAGCAAATATCATGTTGTCAGGTATCAAGGGTAAAGTAGCCCAGTCTATCTGGGATTTTGCCAATATGATTCTAGATTTACGAGAGCAGCTAGATCAATTAAATATTACAGAGTTGGTTGAGGCCGTCCTAGAAAAAACAGGTTACGTCGATATTCTAAATGCTCAAGCGACTTTAGAAAGCAAGGCTCGGGTTGAAAATATTGAAGAGTTCCTTTCTGTGACGAAAAACTTTGATGACACCTCTGATGGGCCAGAAGAGGAAACTGGTCTGGATAAACTGAGTCGTTTCTTAAATGATTTGGCCTTAATTGCAGACACAGATTCAGGTAGTCAGGAGACATCAGAAGTGACCCTGATGACCCTACACGCTGCCAAAGGTCTCGAGTTTCCAGTTGTCTTTTTGATTGGGATGGAAGAAAATGTCTTTCCGCTTAGCCGTGCAGCTGAAGATCCAGATGAATTAGAAGAAGAGCGCCGTCTAGCCTATGTAGGTATCACGCGTGCAGAGAAAATTCTCTATCTGACCAATGCCAACTCACGCCTGCTTTTCGGTCGTACCAACTACAACCGTCCGACTCGTTTTATTAATGAAATCAGCTCAGACTTACTTGAGTATCAAGGCCTAGCCCGTCCAGCAAATACAAGCTTTAAGGCATCTTATAGCAGTGGTGGTCTTGCCTTTGGCCAAGGTATGAGTCTGGCTCAAGCTCTTCAAGACCGTAAACGTAGTGTGGCCCCAAAATCTATCCAGTCAAGCGGTCTCCCATTTGGTCAATTTTCAGCTGGTGCAAAATCAGCGTCTAGTGAGACAAATTGGTCCATTGGTGACATTGCTCTCCACAAGAAATGGGGAGAGGGAACTGTTCTGGAAGTTTCAGGTAGCGGTGCAACTCAGGAATTGAAAATCAATTTCCCAGATGTTGGTTTGAAAAAACTTTTGGCTAGTGTAGCCCCAATTGAGAAAAAAATATAATTTTCCATCCTTCTCACGAATAATAAAGTGAGGAGGATTTTTATGTATAGTATTTCATTCCAAGAAGATTCACTGTTGCCAAGAGAAAGGCTGGCAAAAGAAGGAGTTGAAGCGCTCAGTAATCAAGAGTTGTTAGCTATTTTACTTAGGACAGGAACACGTCAAGCTAGTGTTTTTGAAATTGCCCAGAAAGTTTTGAACAACCTTTCAAGCCTAACGGATTTGAAAAAAATGACCCTGCAAGAATTGCAGAGTCTATCTGGTATCGGGCGCGTTAAGGCCATAGAGTTACAAGCTATGATTGAACTGGGCCATCGTATTCATAAACATGAGACCCTTGAGATGGAAAGTATTCTCAGTAGCCAAAAGTTGGCCAAGAAGATGCAGCAGGAATTGGGGGACAAAAAACAAGAGCACCTGGTGGCGCTCTATCTCAATACTCAAAATCAAATCATCCATCAACAGACCATTTTTATCGGTTCTGCAACTCGTAGTATCGCTGAACCGCGAGAGATTCTTCACTATGCTATCAAGCATATGGCGACTTCACTCATTTTGGTCCACAATCATCCTTCAGGAGCGGTAGCGCCTAGTCGTAATGATGATCATGTCACTAAACTTGTCAAAGAAGCCTGCGACCTGATGGGAATTGTCCTCTTGGACCATTTGATTGTCTCTCATTCTAGTTACTTTAGTTACCGTGAAAAAACAGATTTAATCTAAAGTTCATTAACGACATAGTCAAAGAGGTTTTTATCTTTGGGACGATTTTCAAAAAGAAATTCTGGGTGCCATTGGACACCGAGAAAGGAGAAAACATCCGTACTCATGACAGCTTCAATGATACCATCTTTAGGATCATGGGCCGCAATCTTTAAATTTGGTGCTAAATCCTTGATGCTCTGATGGTGGAAGGAGTTGATGTGCGAAATTTCTCCATAGATTTCTCGAAGAACAGTATCAGGTTCTGTAACCAAGCGTTGAGTTGTGTACTCAGCAGAACAATCCTGCCAATGGTCTTCGATATCTTGATACAGAGTTCCACCCATGGCAACGTTAAAGAGTTGAGTTCCACGGCAGACAGAAAAAATTGGCTTTTTCTGTTTAATAGCCTCCTTGATGAGGGCCAGTTCAAAGATATCCCTTTGAAGGTGGTAGTCATCGCTATCGATGGTTTTTGGTTCACCATAGAATTTTGGATCAACATTTTGCCCACCTGTCAAGATGAGCTTGTCAATCATACTGATATAGTGGCAGGCCATTTCTTGATCACCAATCGGTAGGATGATAGGAATTCCTCCAGCTTCTTTAACGCCTTCAACAAAGCCTTTTGCTACGTAGCTCATCATGATGTCATCATCTGGATGAGTTTTTTCGTTTCCTGTAATCCCAATAACTGGTTTTTTCATAAAATGATTTTCGCTTTCTAATCCTCTTTTCGCATGAAGTAGAGGAGGGTTTGGAGTTCACTTGTTAAATCAACATACTGAACGACCACGTCTTTTGGTAAATGCAGATGGACTGGTGAAAAACTGAGAATTCCTTTCACGCCAGCATCCACCAATAGATTGGCAACCTCTTGTGACTTGACGCTGGGAACTGTCAGGATAGCAGTCTTCACATCAGCATCCTTGATTTTATCCTTGATTTGAGAAATCCCGTAAATGGGAATTCCATCAGGAGTTTGGGTACCGACTTCGGGATGGTCATCTAGGTCAAAGGCCATGATAATTTTCATCTTGTTACGCTCGTGGAAGCGGTAGTGGAGAAGGGCATGACCCATATTTCCAATACCAACCAGCATGACATTGGTAATGGAGTTATCATTGAGTAAATCGGCAAAAAATGTCATCAGTTTTTTGACATCATAGCCAAAACCACGGCGACCTAGTTCACCAAAGTAGGAAAAATCACGACGTACGGTCGCGGAATCAATACCGATAGCCTCTGCAATTTGCTTAGAGTTGGCACGTTCAATCTTTTCTGCATGAAATCTCTTAAAAATTCGATAGTAGAGAGAGAGTCTTTTCGCTGTAGCTTTTGGAATAGCAGACTGTTTATCTTTCACAAAATCACAACCTTTCTATTCTTCTATTTTATAGAAACATTGTGAAAAAATCAACAAAAATAAGAAAAAACTAAGAAAAATCTTAGTTTTGATGTAAAAAATCTGCATGTGATAGAAAACGGTAGAGGTCTCCGACCAGACCTTGGTAAACTTCCTGCCCTTTAAAGGTCAAAGAAGTTACATAAAGTGTATCTGGCAGAGTCACACATCCTGATAGAGCCAGCATGAGAGCCTCGTAATCCTCATACTTGAGAGTGCGCTCTACATGATAGCTGTCCTTATAGGTCAGTTCAAACATTTTGGCTCTATCTTTCCGATTTTGTAAAGACACCACGCTCTACTAAACTATCCATGAGAAAATAGAATTTTTCCTGATGAATGTGGTGGTCTTCTGATTTGAAAATATCAACTAGACGTAGCCCAAACTTATCAGTGATATTGATTTTAGCACCTGTAAGTTCCTTGTTAATGATGATTTTGAGTTGGAATCCTTCACCGCTGTTCGGAACTTTTTCCAAAAGTCGAGTCAATTCATAGTTACCAACCTTAGTCTCAAAAAAGGTGTTATCTTTGAGGGTGAATTTTTTAACAGAAGGGCTAAGAGTGTAGTCGTAACGACAATTTTTTAACTGAATGGTTTTTTCAAATGCCATATGGCTAACCTCCGATAATTTCTTTTAAGGTTTTTGCGAGGGTATGTAGGTCTTCAACAGTATTTTCTGGCGACAAACTGATACGAACGGATTCCTTCAAGCGTTCTGAATTTGCCCCGTACATGGCTTCAAGAACATGGCTGGATTGTACAATGCCTGCAGTACAGGCTGAACCAGTAGAGATAGAAATTCCAGCCAAATCTAGACGGAGGAGTAAGAGGTCATTTTTCTGACCAGGAAATCCAATATTGAGGACATAAGGGAGATGGTGTTCGCCTCTATTCAGGTAATACTGAACTCCCTCTAGCTCTGCCAGAAAGGCAGTTTCTAGATTTTGTACATGTTGAAAATGTTCTTCTTGCTGTTCTAGGTCCTCTTTTAGGGCCGCAAGCATGCCTACGATGGCAGCTAAATTTTCAGTTCCTGCACGTTTTTTCTGTTCTTGGTCTCCACCATGGAGATAGGAATCAAAGTCCATGCTAGATGCGTAGAGAAAGCCGATCCCCTTAGGACCATGGAATTTATGGGCTGAAGCAGTGAGAAAATCAATGCCCAATTCTTCGGGTTGAATTGGTATTTTACCAATAGCTTGAACTGCATCAACATGATAGGCAGCAGGGTGTTGCTTGAGTATTTGGCCAATTTCAGCAATGGGAAGTAGGTTTCCTGTCTCATTATTGGCAAACATGGTAGAAACCAAAATTGTATCATCACGTAAAGCTTTTTGAATTTGTTGGGCTGTGATTTCTTGATTTTCTGGTTGGATAATGGTTGCTTCAAAACCGAAGTGTTGAACCAAGTAATCAATGGTTTCAAGGACGGCATGGTGCTCAATGGCAGTTGTGATGATGTGTTTTCCTTGTTCTTGATGACGAAGGCAGTAGCCAATGATAGCAGTATTGTTGCCTTCAGTCCCACCAGAAGTGAAAAAGATATGTTGAGGTTTTGTTCCCAGTAACTGGGCTAGTTCCTGACGGGCTTCGCGTAAGAGCTTGCCAGCTTGACGGCCATGCCCATGAATACTAGAAGGATTTCCATGGGTTTCTTGCATAACCTTGGTCATAGCTGAAATAGCAACTGCTGACATGGGAGTCGTTGCAGCATTGTCCAAATAAATCAAAGAATCACCTTATTTCTTTTTGTTGTAGGCAAAGAGTGGGCTGACTGGTTTTCTTTCGTGGATACGGACGATGGCATCACCAATTAACTCACTAGCAGTGATGTAGCATACGTTTTTAGGAGTTTTTTCTTTTGTTGCTACTGAATCAGTCACAAGAATTTCCTTAATATTAGTATTGTCAAGAAGTTCAGCAGCTCCTTCAACGAAGAGACCATGACTAGAAACAGCATAAATTTCTGTAGCCCCTTCACGTTCAACGATTTTAGCAGCTTCAGAGAAGGTACGTCCTGTATTTAAAATATCGTCAATCAAGATGGCTTTTTTACCTTCAACATCACCGATGATATAACCTTCGTTGCGAGTTGCATCATCTTGAGGGTAATCGATAATGGCGATAGGAGCATCAAGATATTCAGCCAGGCTACGAGCACGTTTCACCCCTGAATTTTTAGGACTAACGACAACAACATCTGAACCAAGTAAGCCCTTATCGCAATAATGTTTTGCAAATAGAGGAACTGTGAAGAGGTTGTCAACAGGAATGTCAAAGAAGCCTTGAACCTGAACGGCATGCAAATCAAGCGTAAGGATACGATCGACACCAGCCTTAACCAGCATATTGGCAACTAGTTTAGCTGTAAGTGGCTCACGAGGTGAAGCAATACGGTCTTGACGTGCATAACCAAAATATGGAAGGACAACGTTGATACTGTGAGCACTTGCACGTACACAAGCGTCAACCATGATCAATAACTCCATTAGGTGGTTGTTAACAGGGAAACTTGTTGATTGGATGATGTACACATCATAGCCACGGACACTTTCTTCGATATTTACTTGGATTTCTCCGTCTGAAAATTGACGTGATGATAGTTTTCCAAGTGGGACACCAACAGCTTGAGCAATTTTTTGTGCAATCTCTTGGTTAGAGTTGAGTGCGAAAAGTTTCATATTTTTTCTATCTGACATTATAGACCGTCCTCTGTAAACTTTTTAAATCCTAGCTATATCTGCCTAGCCTATATGAACTGGGATTTTTGTATTTTATCTCTTATATTTTACCAAAAAATGGAGATTATTTCAGCTATTTTTCATGCTTTTGACAAATCGAACCAATTTTGAAGGAGCTTTTTGATAAGTAAGCTGATTTTCCTCTAAAAATTGCTGGAAATCTTGTTTCCCTTGCTCGTGATTCTCAACTTCAAGCTCTAATTCGTAATCTGTAATATCAAAGTACTGACTTTCATCCAGCGCCATGAGACCAATAGCTGTTTGCATTTCATAGCGAAGTGTCGTTAGACAACCAAGAATCTGCCATTTTTTACTTTGGATACCATGTTTAGCCAATTCTTCGAGCACCAGTCCCTGAGGAAGCTCTTCCTTGCTCAGATAATCTTCAGCATCTTTTAGTTGCAATTTTTGGTTGTATTCCATGTTTCCAACACTTTGTGGGACTTTGAGTGTCAATTCTGCCCAGTCTTCAAAGGTTCGAATGCGCATAGCGACTTTCTTTTCTCGTAGTTCAAAATTAGGCGTGTCTATGTAGTAATTTTTTTGAAGAACAGGAGTGACGTCTGTGAACTGCTCTTTTAGACGATCATATTCATCTTTTTTCAAGAGTGTTTTCAATTCAATTTCTAAATGTTTCATTTTTCTTACCTTTTCTTTATCGTTGAAAGCGGATTTATGGTATAATAAGCATTGTATTTATTGTATATTAATCTGGAGAAAAAATCAAAGATATTTTTGAAGGATAATATGAGAACAAGGGAGAATATATGACCTTAGAATGGGAAGAATTTCTAGATCCTTACATTCAAGCTGTTGGTGAGTTAAAGATTAAACTGCGTGGTATTCGTAAGCAATATCGTAAACAAAATAAGCATTCTCCGATTGAGTTTGTGACTGGTCGAGTTAAGCCGATTGAGAGCATCAAGGAAAAAATGGCTCGGCGTGGCATTACTTATGCGACATTAGAACACGATTTACAGGATATTGCTGGTTTACGTGTGATGGTTCAGTTTGTAGATGACGTTAAGGAAGTAGTGGAAATTTTGCACAAGCGTCAGGACATGCGAATCATACAGGAGCGAGATTACATTACTCATCGAAAGGCTTCAGGCTACCGTTCCTATCATGTGGTAGTAGAATATATGGTTGACACTATCAATGGAGCCAAGACCATTTTAGCAGAAATTCAAATTCGTACTTTGGCCATGAATTTCTGGGCAACGATAGAACATTCTCTCAACTACAAGTACCAAGGGGATTTCCCAGAGGAAATTAAAAAGAGACTGGAAATTACAGCCAAGATTGCTCATCAGTTGGATGAAGAAATGGGTAAAATACGTGATGATATCCAAGAAGCTCAGGCTCTTTTTGATCCTTTGAGTAGAAAATTAAATGACGGTGTAGGAAACAGTGACGATACAGATGAAGAATACAGGTAAACGAATTGACCTGATAGCCAATAGAAAACCGCAGAGTCAAAGGGTTTTGTATGAATTGCGAGATCGTTTGAAGAGAAATCAGTTTATACTCAATGATACCAATCCGGATATCGTTATTTCCATTGGTGGGGATGGCATGCTCTTGTCGGCCTTTCATAAGTACGAAAACCAGCTTGACAAGGTCCGCTTCATTGGTGTTCACACTGGACATTTGGGCTTCTATACGGACTACCGTGATTTTGAGTTGGACAAGCTAGTGACTAATTTGCAGCTAGATACCGGAGCAAGAGTCTCTTACCCTGTTCTGAATGTGAAGGTCTTTCTTGAAAATGGTGAAGTGAAGATTTTTAGAGCACTAAATGAAGCCAGTATCCGCAGGTCTGATCGAACCATGGTGGCGGATATTGTAATCAATGGTGTTCCCTTTGAACGTTTTCGTGGAGATGGGCTAACAGTTTCGACCCCGACTGGTAGTACAGCCTATAACAAGTCTCTCGGTGGAGCTGTTTTGCATCCTACCATTGAAGCTCTTCAGTTGACGGAAATTGCCAGCCTTAATAATCGTGTTTATCGAACGCTGGGTTCGTCCATTATTGTTCCTAAGAAGGATAAGATTGAACTCATTCCAACGAGAAACGATTACCATACCATTTCGGTTGACAATAGTGTGTATTCCTTCCGCAATATTGAGCGAATTGAGTATCAAATCGACCATCATAAGATTCACTTTGTCGCCTCACCGAGCCATACCAGTTTCTGGAATCGTGTTAAGGATGCTTTTATCGGCGAGGTGGATGAATGAGGTTTGAATTTATCGCAGATGAGCATGTCAAGGTTAAGACCTTCTTAAAAAAGCACGAGGTTTCTAAGGGGCTGCTAGCTAAGATTAAGTTTCGAGGCGGAGCTATTCTGGTCAATGATCAACCACAAAATGCGACGTATCTATTGGATATTGGAGACCGAGTTACCATTGATATTCCCGCTGAGGAAGGTTTTGAAACTCTCGAAGCTATCGAGAGACCATTAGATATTCTCTATGAGGATGACCATTTTCTGGTCTTAAATAAACCCTATGGAGTGGCTTCTATTCCTAGTGTTAATCACTCCAATACCATCGCTAATTTTATCAAGGGTTACTACGTCAAGCAAAATTACGAAAATCAGCAGGTTCACATTGTGACCAGACTTGATAGAGATACTTCTGGCTTGATGCTCTTTGCTAAGCACGGCTATGCCCACGCACGATTAGACAAGCAGTTGCAGAAGAAGTCCATTGAAAAACGCTACTTTGCTTTGGTTAAAGGTGATGGACACTTGGAGTCAGAGGGGGAAATTATTGCTCCGATTGCGCGTGATGAAGATTCCATTATTACCAGACGTGTAGCTAAAGGTGGAAAGTATGCTCATACTTCTTACAAGATTGTAGCATCTTATGGGAATATTCATTTGGTAGACATTCGCCTGCACACTGGTCGAACCCACCAAATCCGAGTCCATTTTTCTCATATTGGTTTTCCTTTGTTGGGAGATGACTTGTACGGTGGTAGTCTAGACGATGGAATTCAGCGCCAGGCCCTGCATTGCCATTACCTATCCTTTTATCATCCATTTTTAGAGCAAGACTTGCAGTTAGAAAGTCCCTTGCCGGATGATTTTAGCAACCTTATTACCCAGTTATCAACTAATACTCTATAAAAACTAATTCAGAGTATAATTATTATCTTAAAGGAGAAAACTCATGGAAGTTTTTGAAAGTCTCAAAGCCAACTTGGTTGGTAAAAATGCTCGTATCGTTCTCCCTGAAGGGGAAGAACCTCGTATTCTTCAAGCGACTAAACGCCTGGTAAAAGAAACAGAAGTGATTCCTGTTTTGCTTGGAAATCCTGAAAAAATTAAAATTTATCTTGAAATCGAAGGTATCGAAGATGGTTATGAAGTCATCGATCCTCAACATTATCCTCAATTTGAAGAAATGGTCGCTGCCTTGGTAGAGCGTCGCAAGGGCAAAATGTCTGAAGAAGATGCACGCAAGGTTTTGGTTGAAGATGTCAACTATTTTGGTGTTATGTTGGTTTACTTGGGCTTGGTTGATGGAATGGTGTCAGGTGCGATTCACTCAACTGCTTCAACAGTTCGTCCAGCCCTTCAAATCATCAAAACTCGTCCAAATGTAACTCGTACTTCAGGTGCCTTTCTCATGGTTCGTGGTACTGAACGTTACTTATTTGGAGACTGTGCCATCAACATCAATCCAGATGCAGAAGCCTTGGCTGAAATTGCCATCAACTCAGCAATCACAGCTAAGATGTTTGGCATCGAGCCTAAAATTGCTATGCTAAGCTATTCTACTAAAGGTTCAGGATTTGGAGAAAGCGTTGATAAGGTTGTTGAAGCAACTAAAATTGCTCACGACTTGCGTCCCGACCTTGAAATTGATGGTGAGTTGCAATTTGATGCGGCCTTTGTTCCAGAAACTGCAGCTCTGAAAGCTCCTGGAAGTACGGTAGCTGGTCAAGCAAATGTCTTCATCTTCCCAGGTATCGAGGCAGGAAATATCGGTTACAAGATGGCTGAACGTCTTGGTGGTTTTGCAGCTGTTGGCCCTGTTCTACAAGGTTTGAACAAGCCAGTTAACGACCTTTCTCGTGGATGTAATGCAGATGATGTTTACAAGTTAACCCTTATCACAGCAGCCCAGGCAGTTCATCAATAAGATTTAGTCCTCTTTCCCTTGGGAAGAGGTTTTTTATACTCAATGAAAATCAAAGAGCAAACTAGGAAACTAGCCGCAGGCTGTACTTGAGTACGGCAAGGCGACGTTGACGTGGTTTGAATTTGATTTTCGAAGAGTATTAATACTAGGAAAAAGACAGTTAGAGTCTTCTGTGTTATACTAGAGATATGTTAGATTTGAAAGAATACGGTATCGTTATGTGGCCGGTGGAGAAGATCATTTCTTTTCGTGAGAAACTTCTCACTTGGTATGATGAAAACAAAAGAGATTTACCATGGCGTAGGAGTAAGAATCCTTATCATATCTGGGTCTCTGAAATTATGCTTCAGCAGACCAGAGTGGATACAGTTATCCCTTACTACGAACGATTCTTGGACTGGTTTCCAACAGTAGAAAGCTTGGCGAATGCGCCTGAAGAGCGTTTGTTGAAGGCTTGGGAAGGTTTGGGTTATTATTCTCGAGTTCGTAATATGCAGGCTGCGGCTCAGCAGATTATGACAGACTTTGGTGGTCAATTCCCAAACACCTATGAAGGAATTTCCATCTTGAAAGGTATTGGACCTTACACAGCAGGAGCCATATCCAGTATTGCTTTTAATTTGCCTGAGCCGGCTGTAGATGGTAATGTTATGCGTGTTTTGGCGCGTCTATTTGAAGTCGACCACGATATTGGCATTCCAAGCAATCGAAAAATTTTTCAGGCAATGATGGAAATTTTAATTGACCCAGAAAGGCCTGGTGACTTTAATCAAGCCTTGATGGACTTGGGATCAGATATTGAGGCGCCTGTAAATCCCAGACCAGAAGAAAGCCCAGTTAAGGACTTTAGTGCGGCATATCAGAATGGCACAATGGACCGTTATCCAATTAAGGCTCCCAAGAAAAAGCCTGTTCCAATTTATCTTAAATCCTTGGTGGTCAAAAATACTCAGGGACAATTTTTACTTGAAAAAAATGAAAGCGAAAAGCTATTGGCAGGTTTTTGGCATTTTCCCTTGATAGAAGTTGATAACTTTTCGCAAGAAGAGCAGTTTGACCTCTTTCATCAGGTTACAGAAGAAAGTGTAAACTTTGGCCCCAGTCCAGAAGAGAGTTTCCAGCAGGACTATGACCTAGATGTTGATTGGCTTGATGTTTATTTTGAAATGGTTAAGCATGTCTTTAGTCATCGCAAGTGGCATGTTCAAATTGTAGCAGGTCAAGTGACTGACTTTCATAACTTTTCCGATAGGGAAGTTCGCTGGCTTTCACCAGAAGAGTTTAAGGATGTTCCACTTGCCAAACCCCAACAAAAAATCTGGCAGGCTTATGCACAAGCCAACTTAGACAGTAGCAAAGACTAGCTATTGTGTCTTCTTTTTATTTTTTTGGTATAATAGTAGAGAAAAAGGTGAACAAATGAAAAAAATATTAATTGTAGATGATGAAAAACCAATCTCGGATATTATCAAGTTTAATATGACCAAGGAAGGTTACGAGGTTGTAACTGCTTTTAATGGTCGTGAAGCGCTAGAGCAATATGAAGCAGAGCAACCAGATATTATTATTCTGGATTTGATGCTTCCAGAAATTGATGGTTTAGAAGTTGCGAAGACTATTCGCAAGACAAGTAGTGTACCTATTATCATGCTTTCTGCTAAAGACAGTGAATTTGATAAGGTTATCGGTTTAGAGCTTGGGGCGGATGACTATGTGACAAAACCCTTCTCAAATCGCGAGTTGCAGGCGCGTGTCAAAGCTCTTCTCCGTCGCACGGACTTGGTTTCTGTAGATAATCAAGAATCAGATGAAAAGAAAACTCAACCCTTGCAAATTGGGGACTTAGAGATTGTTCCAGATGCCTACGTGGCTAAAAAATATGGTGAAGAACTAGACTTAACCCACCGTGAATTTGAGCTCTTGTACCACTTGGCTTCTCATATTGGTCAAGTGATTACACGTGAACACTTGCTTGAAACGGTCTGGGGTTATGATTATTTCGGAGATGTTCGGACTGTTGACGTAACTATCAGACGTTTGCGTGAGAAGATTGAAGACACACCAAGTCGTCCAGAGTATATCCTAACACGTCGCGGTGTTGGTTATTATATGAGAAATAATGATTAAACTAATAAAAGACACAGTTTTAACAAGTGATTTTATCTTCATTTTAATTTTATTGGGTTTTATCTTGATTGTTACCTTGCTTTTGCTAGAAAATCGGCGAGATAATATTCGGTTGAAGCAAATTAATCAAAAAGTTAAAGACTTGATTGCAGGAGATTATTCTCAGGTATTGGATATGCAGGGAAGCTCTGAAATTACCAATATTACCAATAATCTCAATGATTTATCAGAAGTAATCCGTTTGACCCAAGAAAATCTTGAACAAGAGAGTAAACGATTACACAGTATCCTCTCTTACATGACGGATGGAGTCCTCGCGACCAATCGTCGTGGTAAGATTACTATGATTAATGACATGGCTAAGAAACAGCTAGGTGTTCAGAAGGAAGAGGTTCTCAATAAAAGTATTCTAGAATTGCTTCAGATTGAAGATGAGTATGAACTTCGTGATTTGATTACCCAAGTTCCTGAGCTTATGATTGATTCTCAGGATGACAATGGTGAATATCTGAGCCTTCGTGTACGTTTTGCCTTGGTGCGTCGTGAGTCTGGCTTTATTTCTGGTTTGGTTGCTGTTTTACACGATACGACGGAGCAGGAGAAGGAGGAGCGCGAACGGAGACTCTTTGTTTCCAACGTTAGTCATGAGTTACGGACGCCTCTGACTAGTGTAAAATCCTATCTTGAAGCCTTGGATGAGGGGGCCTTGTCAGAACCTGTCGCTCCAGACTTTATCAAGGTGTCTCTAGACGAAACCAACCGTATGATGCGGATGGTGACGGATCTCCTCCATCTTTCACGGATTGATAATGCGACCAGTCACCTAGATGTGGAACTGATTAACTTCACTGCCTTTATTACCTTTATTCTTAACCGTTTTGATAAGATGAGGGGACCAGACGAAGAGAAGAAATATGAATTGGTTAGAGATTATCCGATTACCTCTGTCTGGATTGAAATTGATACAGACAAGATGACGCAGGTGATTGATAATATTCTCAATAATGCCATTAAATATTCTCCAGATGGTGGAAAAATCACAGTGACCATGAAGACGACTGATGATCAGATGATTTTATCCATCTCAGACCAAGGATTGGGTATTCCTAAGCAGGATTTGCCACGTATCTTTGACCGTTTCTACCGTGTGGATCGTGCTAGAAGTCGTGCCCAAGGTGGAACAGGTTTGGGACTGTCTATTGCCAAAGAAATTATCAAACAACATAATGGTTTTATTTGGGCCAAGAGTATATATGGTAAGGGATCAACCTTTACCATTGTGCTCCCTTATGATAAGGATGCAGTGAAGGAAGAAGTATGGGAGGACGAAGTAGAAGACTAGAATGAGTGAAACAGGCTTTAAATACAGTATTTTAGCGTCGGGTTCCAGTGGAAATTCCTTTTATCTGGAAACCCCAAAAAAGAAACTTTTAGTGGATGCGGGCTTGTCGGGTAAGAAAATTACCAGCCTACTTGCTGAAATTAATCGCAAGCCAGAAGACTTGGATGCCATCTTGATTACCCATGAGCATTCAGATCATATCCATGGAGTAGGCGTTTTGGCTCGCAAGTATGGTATGGATCTTTATGCCAATGAAAAGACCTGGCAAGCTATGGAAAATAGTAAATATCTTGGCAAGGTGGATTCTTCGCAAAAGCATATCTTTGAGATGGGCAAAACCAAAACCTTTGGCGATATCGACATCGAGAGTTTTGGTGTAAGCCATGATGCAGTCGCACCGCAGTTTTATCGCTTTATGAAAGATGATAAAAGTTTTGTCCTTTTGACAGATACAGGTTATGTTAGTGACCGTATGGCGGGGATTGTCGAAAATGCGGACGGCTATCTTATCGAGTCCAACCATGATGTAGAGATTTTGCGAGCAGGTTCTTACGCTTGGCGACTCAAACAACGAATCCTATCGGATCTGGGTCACCTTTCTAACGAGGATGGTGCTGAAGCTATGATTCGGACGCTAGGAAATCGCACTAAGAAGATCTACCTTGGGCATTTATCTAAGGAGAATAATATCAAGGAGCTGGCTCACATGACCATGGTCAATCAGCTAGCACAAGCTGATCTGGGAGTCGGAGTAGACTTTAAGGTTTATGATACCTCACCGGATACCGCAACACCATTAACAGAGATATAAAAAAGAAGGCTAATGTACTGACCCCAAAAAGTTAGACAATTAATTTAAGCAAAGGATTTAGTTCTGTATTGTACAGGGCTAAGTCCTTTTAGTTTTACCTTAATTC